>NZ_MPBM01000078.1:0-34415 GCF_001907715.1 Pseudomonas sp. BTN1
TGAAAGAGTTTAAGGCGGGGGGGGGGGACCTCAGCCGACAAGGTCGCGTTATATGTGGCTGCTCGCCATATTTTCGGGTAGGGCTGCCTTCCCCTCTAGACGTCGAGCTAAAGACCAAAACAATACGGCAGCCCTCAGGCATTAAAGCTTTCAAGTAAAAAAGAGAGCTCTTCTAAAATCGGCCCCCTCCATATACGGGACCTAGGCTGCGCCCATTTGCGTTTGCTTCATTTGGGTGTCGGGAAAGTTGAGGTGAAACCAGGTAAAATTCTGATCAGTCACTTCTACGCTCGCAGAACCCTGATGCAATCCCATAATTGACTGTACTATAGCTAGGCCCAGACCCGTACCACCTTCATTTCGTGCTCGGCTTTTGTCTACACGGTAGAACCGCTCGAACAAATGCACCTGGTGTTCCTTGGCGATTCCGCGCCCCGGGTTACCAACACTCAAGGTAGTTCCGTTAGCACCGCGTTGAACTTTCACGTAAACCGTCCGGCCTCTTGGGCAGTAGCGAATCGCGTTCGAGACAAGGTTCGAGATGGCTCGTTGAATCATTATCTGATTGCCACGCACCACGCCATTTCCTGTGAGCTGGAGTTGTATTTCGCCTTCTTCGGCCGTAATGCTGAAGAGGTCGCAGACCCGCTGAATTTCGTCGAGCAAACAGACATTTTCGAATTCTACCATTGACGCGGGGTGGCTGACCTGGGCTAGAAATAGCATGTCGGAAACCATTCGACTCATGCGGTCCAACTCTTCCGTGCACGACTCCAAGACTTCTCGGTACTCAGGAAGAGACCTTTCCCGGGTCAGCGCAACCTGAGCCTTACCCATGAGATTGGACAAAGGTGCACGCAGTTCGTGAGCAAGATCGTCCGAGAACTGCGATAGCTGCTGAACCCCATCATCTAGACGCATCAGCATGATATTGATTCCATCGCCGAGCTTCTTCAGTTCTGCCGGCATCCCCTTCGTTGGTAGGCGATGATCAAGGCTCTCGGTGGAAATTTTCGAGGCAATCCTCAAGAACTTGGTCAGAGGCAGTAGTCCTCTGCGCACAGTCCACCATCCAATGGCCAAGATCAGCAAGAGAATAAGAGGCGAGACCATCAGCGCCCAGGTTAGCAATGCATCGAGCAGGGCTTGGTTGGCTGACTGGTCCATGGTCATGAACACACTAACTTCGGTTCCATCGCCTAGATTCATTACTCGCGAAGCGCTAAGTAGCGGGCGACCCGTGGAGTCACGCCACTCGTGCTGTTTAACCTGCTCGGTTGGCTTGAACTTGTGCACTTCCAGGTTGACTGCCTTCGAACCTATTGAGAGCAGTGGAGTTTGCGTTTGTCCTGACTCAAAGATGCTGACGTACAGATTATTGTGCCCCATGACCAAGTCAACTAGCTGGTGCGCGTCTGGATTGACATCAGCGATACTAGTGATAGCGGATAGGTTGTGAGTCATACCCGCCATTTTCACTTCGAGGTCCATTCGGGAGTTTCTCTCGAGAGCTTGGCTCACCATCACATACCCAAAGGTGGCGAAAAGGAGGAGCAGCGCTGCGCTCATCAAACCGACTTTGAATCCCAGCTTCACAGCCAGACTGAACGGCCTCATGCGCGCTCCTCCAGAACGTACCCTATGCCTCGAAGTTTATGTATGAGCTTGGTCTCAAATGGATCATCGATCTTCGAGCGTAATCGCCGGATAGAGACGTCAATAACGTTATTATCGCAGTCAAAGTTCATGTCCCATATCAGCCAGATGCTCTGAGAGCGTGTAAGTGCTTTGCCAGCTCGACTAATGAGAAGGTGCAGGAGAGCAAATTTCTTGGTGTTGAGGTCTATGCGTGTAGATCCACGGAACACCCGATGGCGCACAGAGTCGAGCTCTACATCCGAAATTCTCAGCGCGTTTTTCTCAAAAAGCTCGTCGCCACGTCTTTGCAGCGAGCGCATGCGAGCAAGCAGCTCGGGAAACTCGAAGGGCTTGACGAGGTAGTCATCTGCGCCACCGTCCAAACCCTTGAGCTTGTCGTTGGTTCGTCCCCAGGCAGTCAGCATAATGACGCGGACCCGGCTGGTTTCTCTAATGACTTCCAAAAGGTCCAAGCCATTGATGTCAGGGAGGTTCACATCGAGAAGCAGAAACGAATAAATATTAGTATTGAATAAGTGAGCGGCATCAACACCATTGTTTGCTATATTTACGATGTACCCGCTTTCAGAAAGGCCCTGCTGAAGGTATTCTACGTTTTTGGTTTCGTCTTCCACAACTAGAACGCGCATAACTTATCTCAGGATGTGAGTAAAATAATAGTCCAATCGGCCGCCAGTGTGGTTATACGCTGATTGGTAGTACTGCTGTGTGCTTGGTGTTTAATTTCATTATTTATTTTCATGCGCATTACATTAACTCAATAATAACTGATCCTAGCGCGAATTGGCTAAATGCGCGTAAGCTTTGCAAATTTGTAATTTTTGCGCAATATTATTGATAGTTATGATAAATTGATTGTTTGGAATAATCGAGAATCTGTCAATGGTAAGGTTTTTAAGGCCAAAGCTGGCGGATGCCTTCAGTGCGCGTAGCAGGCGAATCTGCCTGAAGGCTCCTTTAATATTGGCCGCCGGTCAACTCGATTAGTCGTTAAATTTAGAGGTGGCAGTAATGCATATTTAAAAGCGCGTATAGTCTTGGGGAACGCATCTTAAGTCGATTTTTCTTAGGGCTTCTGCCTGCAAATACAACAATTAGCGTCATCAAAAAAACGACTAGTGTGAAGGCTTCGGAGCATTATCATGAAAGGCTGCTTGCTCCATTTGAATCGTGCAGTGATGAATTTCGAACGATTTACTCACCGCGTCAATGACTGATGCGAGAATAACATCTCGATTTAATGAATCTCGCACGACTACGTGCGACGTCAGGATATTGCGGCCACTACTTAGAGCCCAAACATGCAGATCATGGACCTCCATGACCCCATCTACTCCAAGTATCAGGGACTCTATTTCCGCAATATTGAGATTGTCGGGTACCCCTTCCATAAGTACCCCCCAAGCTTTCGCGCAACAACTGCCAAGTACGTGGAAACACCCATATACCGATTGCTACGGCGACAATCGTATCGACCCAGCTCCAACCTGTAAATCGGATGACAAGTGCCGCTATGATCACGCCCAATGAACCAAGCATGTCGCTCCAGACTTCAAGATAGGCTCCCTTGAGATTCAGACTTTCACTGCTGGCAGAGGAGAGCAGACGCATCGATATCAGGTTCACAAAAAGACCCCCAATTGCGATCCACATCATCGCACCGGTAGCAATCTCCGACGGTACTAGCAAGCGCTGATACGCCTCGTACAAAATGTAGGCAGCGACCATAAAGAGTAATAAGGCATTGAACGTTGAGGCTAGGATCTCTATGCGAGCATATCCAAAAGTCCGTTTCTGGTCCGCTGGCCGCTTGGCTATTTGGAGAGCAATCAGTGAAATTGCCAGAGCAGCAGTATCTGTGAGCATATGTGATGCATCAGACAGCAGGGCTAGGCTGCCGGTAACGCATGCTCCGATAACCTCCGCAATCATAAAAATACCAGTCAGGGCAAGCGCCATGAGTAGTTTTTTCTGGTGTCCTTCACGTAGAGCGGCACCGCCATGAGCGTGATTGGATCCCACATGCTTCTCCTTGCCTAATGTAGTGGTTGGCTTCAATCTAGATTCTCATCGCTACAAACAAAAACACAAATATGGATCCTACCTTTCAGAACGGCTAATAAAACTCATTTAAACTAATTGTAGTTTAGGATGAAAGTATGTTGTTGGTATGCGATTTTTTGCAGACCTGCGTCTCCTCTAGCCGGCGATACGGTGCTAGTCAACAGCCTACTTTGACACGGCTCAAAAAAAGAAGGTTCCGCTGGGATTGTGTCAGAATTGTAATTCTGCTGTAGCTATCTCGTTATCCGTCGTCAAAAATAATACGGCTAGCTAAAAATTTACGCTACGTAGCGGTGTCGCTAAGCACAGACACGAAATTACCTCAAACTCCTCGCAACGCTGCTGAGTAACATAATTACCTAGTTTTTTAACGCCGGCCGCGGTCAATATTTTCATCGCAAATTCTGATTCCTTAATCACTGAACTATCTCGTAAGGAAGAAACCGCGGGTTTTGAAATGATGCTCGGCGATACGGAGCTCGAGAGTGCCGTTCGATGTGAGGGGTTAGGTCGATGACACCGTTGAGATGCGGAACGGACTGAGGCTTAACCATTAACACCGATTGTCGAAAGTGGTCGTCGCTACCGACCCAAAAGGGGCGAATGGCGGTAATTTGGATGCCGCTAGACGCTGGCATCGTGTGCCGATTACCGACAGCGTAACCTTTCATTCTTGAAGAGTCGTATTTACCTGAGTCAAGCGACATGCGTGCTCACCCCAGATCGCAGCGGCTTTGCGACACGCTTGATTCATTCGCACACCTAGCCAGGTAGCAACTTGAATATTGGTTGTGGGTGAGGAGGTTATTGAAGTGAAAATCGGAGTTAGCGGCGCCGGCAATATTGGGGCTACCCTTGCCCGCAAGCTCGTCGCGTGCGGCCATGAAGTTAAGCTGGCAAATTCGAAAGGCCCCGAAAGCCTTCAAAACCTGGTCAGTGAAATCGGCGCACACGCTGTGACCAAGGAAGAGGCAGTGTCCGAGGTAGGCGTTGTGATCCTCTCGATACCCTTCCCAAAATATCCAGATCTCAAACAGACGTTAAAGAATGTCCCCGAGAAAGTCGTTGTCATTGACACGTCCAATTACTATCCGGGACGCGACGGGGCAATCATAGAAGTTGACGACGGCAAGCCCGTGAACGTTTGGGTAAGCGAGCAGTTTAGCCGCCCGGTCATTAAGGCTTGGAACGCCGTCCTTGCAGCGACTCTTGCCGACAATCGGCAACCAACTGGATCTTCGACACGCATTGGCTTACATGTAGCAGGGGATGACACTCATGCAGAGGCCGTCGCGCAGGATCTCGTTGAGGATACGGGCTTTATCGCGCTTGCCGCTGGTAGCCTTGAAGATTCGTGGCGTCAGCAACCAGGAACACCAGCCTACTGCACCGAGCTAACATTGCCGGAGCTGAAGATGGCGCTGGAGGCGGCAGACAAGGTACGGGCACCTCAAAACCGAGACGCACTTATCGCAAAATTTATGGTTCCCGGCAGTCAGTTTACAGATGAGCAAATTGTTGCCACAAATCGCGCTAGGACGGCCTGACTACCGGATTAGGCGGGATTCTTTGCTAGAATTTCGCCTAATTGATCTAGTCGCTAAACTCATCTCTTTACGTAAACAGGGCACTGCAGACGCGTGCCTAACTCAGCGTCTGGATGAGGCCGCGAATTTCCTAACCTGTCCTGTATCGCGGCCTAGGCCACGTCACGTTGTTCAAGCATCCGCTCAATCTCAGCGCCAGCTAAAGCGTCGCAAGCGTGCGGCGTGGTCTACTACCGATCTCAACTATTAAGGCGTTGGCGTCAGGAAGGCGTGTTTACCGGACGCTTACCTTCAAGGAATTCCGGGCAACACAGAAACAAGAACGCCGATTTGATTGATGATGTTCGTGCGAGCAAACACATCTAACAAACCGGCGTTCTTATGTGCGATATTATACTTTTCTTCCTTTTTGGGAGGGCTTTTCTGTCGTTAACACAAAGCCTGATGGTGATGCCCTCCAGATCGATCTGACTCCCCGCGCCAAACTAGACCGTCTCGTTTTGAAATAGTGGGCTGTGCCCAGTGAGAAAGATTTGCCCCAGGTATTTGGGGCGAAGGGCAACGGCGCCATCGGCTTGTTCTGCCGTCATTTCGAGCTCCTCTACGAAGAAGTCCCAAAGCTCCTCATTCGTCGATACCTCGTTATTGGCGAGCTGATCTTCGATGTTTTCAAGGATTTGTTGGGTCAGGTTATTGAAGATTAGATTCATGTGCTGCTCCTGTTGAGTCGAGGAGCGCCCAGGAGGGAGCCTCTCATGAATGTGCCGATTGGCTTGGCGTATCGCCGGCATCGTTAGGTATTGGAGATATTCCATACCTGCAGTTTGAAGTTGTGTAAATAGCCGAGCTCCGAGAGCCGACTGCACTGTTGGCGTAGTTGCTGACGATCAACAGTTGTGTCCAGCCTGACTGTATAGCTTAGAGGCCAGATTGTGCCGAACAACTCGGCATCTGCCTCGAGGTCGTTGGTTGCGCCGGTCGGGGTCATCCCGAACGGGGCATCCTCTTTTGATACCTGTTTATTGGTGGCCGGTAGGGCGGGCGGATTATTACGCTGCACAGGCTTGGAGAGGTTGGAAGAAGACTCTTCATCCATAGGGTCAGGCTCGTTTGGCGAGAGCCTGGCGGCGTCTTCTGGTGTCAGATTGTCGACGTCGTCGAGGCTCATGCTTTCCAGCCTTGCACGGATCTCAACGATCAGGCGGCCTGCTGTGGAGTAATACGAAGGACGGATCTCCGTTATCAGAAAGTCGCCTCGGTATTTGCCTTCATCGTACTGATCGAGGAGTGCGTCTTTGATCACGAACTCACCGATAGAGGTCGAAAGCCGTCCGACGTTGAATTCGCCATTACGGCCGCTGATGGTACGGATGGCCAGTTGGCCGGGGATGTTGATCATGGGCAGCTCCACACTGCTACGAATGAAAAAAGCCCGACAGGTGTCGGGCTTTGGGCAGTGCTGTGATTGTCGAAGGATTACGGGCAAGAAGTATGAGTTTCTTCCTTGAGTGAGATGTACAGATAGAAAACGCCTGGCGGTGATTCTATACGGTCAAGTTTTAGGTCCAGCCAGACTCGATCAGTGCTATTGCCGGCAGGCAATAAACGATAGAGGCCGAAATGGATCTGTGTGCTGTCAGGTTGCAAGTGCAGTTCTCGGTAGGCCTCCAGGACAACTTCGCCCAGTCGCTCACTGACAACACTTGCATCCTGAGGGTTTTCAATATGCACCGCTTCCTGCCAGGCCCGGGGTGTTAAAACGACCGGGAGCTTGAGCAGGTCAGACGACACGAGGTTAGTGGTGCTTTGCATGTTTATCTCCAGGTGTGAGAAACCACCCGGCCCGTCCGGGAAGTGGTTTCCCGGTTAGGTATGTTTTGGTTATGTCAGGACCAGCACACGTGGCGTTGTGTCCAGAGGTTGAGGTCAAAAGCTTGTTTCGCGGCATATTCGCTGCGGTAGTATTCTTCGGACTCCCTTGATACCGGTTCAAACTCATCAGCGGTACCAATGTAATAGCCCGCAGCGCTCTTCAGTATTTGGAGGGGGTACTCGATACCGCACTCGGCGAATGCAAGTTTCCCGTATGCAAAATCCGACACAATGTATGGTTCCGGTGTTATTAGCTGCTGCTGGTCTTCTTCAGTAAAGCGTGACCAACCGCCACCATTAATGGCCGCGTTCACTCCTTCGCCCCAAGCTCGACTGAGCGCAGGAACGGTTTTGAACAGCTCGGGTACGATCGGCTGGCCGGCGCGGTACGCGTCGGCACCCAGAATATGAGCCTCGATCTCAGCCTCATATTGGGTAATCTCGTCGCCATAGATTTCCGCTTTTGCATAAGCAACGCGTATATCGAGAGATTGCGTAAATAACGTGTTCATAAAGGTGAGTCTCCAACGGACGAGAATCACCGTGCCCGGAAGGGAGGTGTTCCCTGCGGACTTTGATAATAATGAAGGCACCCTTCGGGTGCCTTTCAACAAAGTGAATCAAGATGCCGTACGCTGCTGTTTAGCGGGCGTTGGCTTGGATTGTTCCTCTGCTACTGGCTCGGATGCTTCTTCGCTTGCGAGCTGTGCTTCAGGTTCCGCTTCGCCGTCTTCAACAACTGGTTCTACTTCACGAGGCTTTGCTTCATAGACGGTTTGGCCATCCACCTTGATCCAGCCGATAAACAACAGGCGTCCCTTGAGGCTTGCTCCAGGTTGACCTTTTTTATCGCCTTTCTCGTAGGTAAATGCGTCGGTCCAGATATCACCGATGCGGAAGCTCACAAGGACCTTCTTTCCGGCTTCAACGGCTGCTTGGCTGCGACGAATCAGCTTTTCAGCTTCAGCGCCGACCACGTTGCAGTCGATATAGGAATACTCGGCATCATCCATCGAGCCGCGCAGAGCCGCAACGGTAACTGCCATGAATGGCTTACCTTTGCCGCGAGGTTTCACTTCACGGATACGGTTGAGATAACCGATACCAGTGGTGTGAAGGTCGAAGAATTTTGCTTCGTTGGATTGATTAGTGCTCATGGTGATTCTCCAGTTTCGAAATAACAGAAAGCGGAGAAACACTTCGCCCTAGGGGGAAAGTATTCCCCGCGAGGGTGGGTGGAGCTTAAGGTTGTTTAATGCATCAGCTTCATTGCAGCAATCATTACACCGACAGCTGCAGACAACATGACGCCCATGCGAATGGTGAGCTTGACTTCAAGCTGTGAAATCTCAGATTTGAACTCTGCAGCAAGAGCAGTTAAATCTGCCTTGGTAGCCAAACGTGAAAGCATGTCGGTCTCCAAAGCTTCAATAACAGCATTTGCCTTCTGTTCCGGGACGTTAATCGAAATCAACGCCTGGTAGAGAGCCAGTTCAGTTTTCATCAGACCTCCAAAAGTGAGAGGCCTGCCCTGACGGGGTAGGCCCGTCATGGGTGGGAAAGGTGCTTCCATCGACTAAGTCGACTGATCGCGCTACCGGAAGCTATGGCGATCTTGGGAGTGGATCAATGCAGAAAACCGCATCGTAGTCTTGCGGATCCAGACTACTTGGGCATGTTGCTGACGACGTCAGCGATACATGTGCAGATCATGGAAATACGATTGTCGCTTGTCAAGCCCCTACCGTGAAAACTCTGAGGAAACCTTCCCTTTGGGAAGGCTCCCTACAGAGGCGAAGGACGCAGACTTAGCAAGTTGCTGGCACCAACGAGCGTGCAGCTGGCTTCTTACGCGGTTTCCGAGCTGGCTTTTCGACCACTCGAGTGTTAGCCGCGTACCAAAGGTTCAGGTCGACACCTTTACGAGTTATTGCCGGTACATGATCCATCTCACGTACGAGACGCTCAGGTACGCAGGGCGGTGGAAGCAACGGAGCTGCTTTGGTATGGATAGCTGTGGGCGCAGCGCTGGTTTTCTTTACCGCACGCAGAAACTGTCGCGTGATGGTGCCAAGCGCGAAACCGAAGCCATAAGCAAGTTTGGACATGGTGATTCTCCTGCAGGTTGAATGCGGAGAACCCACTGACCCCGTTGGGGAAGTGATTCCCCGCGAGGTGAGTTGCATAAGGTGCTTCCATCGACGATTGTCGACCGACCGCGCTACCAGAAGCTCAGCGGTCTTGGGCGGATCTGACACGAACATCGTGTCGCAGTCTTCAAGATCCTGACTGCCTGGGCATGATGCTGACGACGTCAGCAAAGCACGTCCATATCATCGAAGGGGGGATGGTGATGTGTCAAGCGGAGAGGGATATTTCGCGGAGGGCAAAGAAGGTTCAGGTCGACAGGAGAAGCTACCGAGAGTAGCTGGGTCAACAGTCACTCTCGGATGTAGTAAGTAGCGTCTTTCAGAAAAAAATACCACCTGTGCGGGATGAAGGCGTTGTTGATCCCTGGGCTGTGATCTGAACGTCTTACTTCCAACACCTGGCCGATTATCGTGGCTGAGGCCAGCTAGCATAAGGCACGCATCCGCGCACAAAGGGAGCCCTGCGTTTCGCCGGCGGGCCACCGGCAAGGAAAAGCAGCTACCAATAGGTAGCCTGATCATCCTTTGCAAGATGATCAGGCTACCTATTGTGTGAGCTTTAAAAAGTGTGGGCCACAACACCAGTGTGGCCCTTAGACTACGGTGCTTCGAACCTCAACAGAGCCCTATGTGCCTTTGAACTCGCAATTCACGAGTTAGACGGCTGCGTGTCTGGCTTGAACAGGGAGACACAGGGAGAGCTCTGAACCAGGTCCGCACGCCCTTCCCGGAGCTATGCGTGCTTTGGGGTTGGTGATGAGGCAAGCCGCATCACCGGGCGCTACTGATGACCGCCAGTAGCCAACGGGGTGGAAACGTTGTTGTGATCATTATGTTGATAGGCCGGAGCTTATGCAACCCGGCGCCTTTCAAAGTCGGTCGACTCAGACTAATTGACTGCGACGACCGCACCTTCGGGAACAGGGGACGGAATTGCTATACCGGTCGCCCCAGTTATCTGTGAAATCAGCATTCCTGAACGCTTTAAACCAACGGTAGTTGTCTTTGTCAGGTCTACCAGCACAGAAGGCAAGCCTGACGGTGCAACCCCATCAAAATAAGTATAGGCCGTTCCTGATGAGATGTAAGAACCTACGCCCACAGGTTTCACAAACCACCCAGGTAGGTTGAGCGCAGAATCGCTCGGTACTCCGCTGAAGCCCGGGTTGGCCTGGGCATATTCGGTAGCGGCAGATCGGTACACCAGAAAGCCGCGACCCAGTGAGTCGAGGGTAGCGTAGTCGGATGTACGTTGGTCCTGATGTTGGTTCTCCATGAAAATGCTGGAGGCAATGAGCACAATCATCAAAACGAGCCATTGCATTGTCATGATATGAGCTCCATCCACAAAATGGTGGTTGTTACCACCTACGCGTCAATAACAAAACTATTTCGTGAGGATAATCAATGTTAAGCAAATTCCTACTAGGCCAAGCGCAATGACAGTCCACTTTGCGGCTCGCTTGATGCTCATTGGTTTGCGTTGTGGATTGATTAATTCCATAGTGGCGATCTTTTTTACTAAATAACGACCAGAGGCCGTTGGTTGTAACTTGTAAGTGAACTCGCCGACCTCGAATGCCTCTTTTTCTTCTAGTGCGCGACGCCATAGCACAGTTGAGCATATCCTGCTTCGGGTGCTTAGCCAGGTCTGTAATTCTCCAGCACTATACTCAACGTTATTCTCAAGCGTCTGCACTGCAATAATCCCCATAAACATACTATAAAACGTTTTTGAAATTTTATAAATGGATGCTTTATTTGAAGCAGCTCCAATAGAAAAGACCTGGCCAGGAAAGTCGAGATGTGGAGAGAAACCATCCACTTGCATTTCTGAAGATGTACCCAGTCTCACTATCCCCGATGCCAAAAGCGCCAGTTAAAGAGCATGACTTCCATGTAGTGTCGCCAAGGGAGCAGGTCACACTTCCTCTGGCAGGCGCCTGGCAGGTGCCCTGGATCAGCTGGAATTCCCACCCACCTGGTCTTTTCCATAAGCCTTGTTCGCAGGACAACGTTATTCCCGCGGCGCTTTTTGCAAGAAGGGTTCGGTCACTGCACTGTTGCCCCTCGGTAGCTATGCCTCCCAGGGACAAATATTCATTTGTCTGAATGCGATCATAGGCCGTTATCTTGCCCGTCGAGGTTATCTTTCCACCCCATAGTTCACCTCCGGTTGAAAAGTTTTTGTCGTTATAAACTTGGACCCAGTTGGGGCTATTTTGATAAATCCCGCCTCCCCATTTTTCGCTGTACCAGCCTGTGTCACCACGTGTTCTGAACCAACCACCTGTGCTGGTATCACCGGTAATGGTTGCAGTAGCGGCATTAACATTGGCTGTGGCGATAACGTTTCGAGCTGTAATGTCGGCGTTAGCTGTTATGTTGCCTGACGCTGTGATACTTCCTGCGTTGTTAATATTGTGGTTGCCCATCGTGATATCAGTATTCATCGTGTTGAATTCTGGATGATTGGGCACTGCGTTTCGATATAGATAGTCATTAGCCAACGCTCCATCCATAAGAAAAAGTGCGCTAGCTGTATGTCCTGGGCCAGGAGCTATAGCATAGTTACTTAGTGCTACCTGCCATCCACCCCGCACGCCCTGGACGATGTTCGGATTGGCAGAAGAGATGAACCCACCAGGTCCTCCGAGATTTTCAGCGATGGTTCGAATACCCATTTCAGGAATCGTCTGCCCACCTGTAGTAACCACAATCACTTCCAGTTGATTGGCGTTGGGTTTCCGGGCGAGGCCGACAATGGTCTGCCCAAAGGCGTTAGTGGGGCTATAACCTGCAGGAAGGTAGTTGGTGTTGACGAGCATCGGAACGGTTATTTGCACCGGTACGGTTGCTGCCGCGTTGGCCAGCACCACGCTGTAGTTATCCTTCAGATATTTGGCCAATGCCTCTGAAATGGTTCTCTGTTGATCAGCCGCAATTCGATAGTCCTGAGAATCCATCTGCTTGATTTGCCATGCGATCGCCAAAGTGACGACAACGGAGAAAACGGCCAATCCGATCGCCATGTCCAAGCTCAAGAACCCCCGCTGCTTGATCCTACTGGTCATTCCAGAGACTCCTTGATGATTGGTGAGCGATGTCGTGATCGAGCATCGTGATCTTTCCTGCATGGACTTTCTCTCGGATGCCCGGTCCGTCATCGCCTGTGAAAAGCAGGCTCTGCAGGGTTAATCGACGACTTCCTTCGTTGCCACTTGATAAGGACTGGTGAAGAACAGCCACCAACCCCTTGGAGAGCAGCTCTCGGGCGTTATTGAGTAACGGCTGAGCCAGGGCTGATATACGTTCAATGCCTTGAGTAACGCTGCCGGCATGACCTGTGCTGATAATGAGATGGCCATTGATCGAGGCTTGAATTACTTGTGCTGCTGTCGAGCTGTCGCGAATTTCTCCCACGAACAGGAAATCGGCTCTTGTGCGCAGCGCTAGGATCAAAGCTTCCTCGTATCCCCCCATCCGGCGAGAGACCGGAACTTGAATGCAGCGCCCACTCCCATGCCTGCCATTCAAAAATGGTTCTGGAGGATCCTCTACAGCCACACAAATGCCTCCCCAGGCCTCGAGACGTGCTTTCACCAGTGATGCAGCACTTGAGGTTTTCCCTGTGCCCATTTCCCCACAAATAAATATCAGGCCGCGTACCGTGTCGCTCATCAGCGCGTCCTGCAGATAGTCGGGCAGACCCAGCATGTCCAATGGACGGATCTGGACTGAGGATTTGCTTACGACAAACACAGGCTTGCCATTCAAATCCAGCAACTGGGTTACACGAAGGACGACGCCATCTTCAATTAGGGCGAACTCTGGATCCTGGGTTGCCTTGTGCTTTTCCTCGCACTGCGCCCGTAAGCGCTCAAGGTCTGCCCGCCATTCGGCGGGCGCTTCAACCCTTCGTGCCTGCCCAGGGAGACCTTTGGCGTCGGCAAATCCATCGCCGAGGTACAGGTCGACGAATTCAGCATCAGAGATCACGCTCACACTGAGTTCCTTAGTACGAAGTCCAAGCGATGGTATTGGCGTCCGAGGAGCAGCTGGTCGCAGCTGCCACCGCAGTGATTTCGCCGGCAATTGCAGTGCCGCCATTGATCGCCGTCGTTGTCTGTTTGTCCTTGGCCATGTTCGAGGCAAGGGTGATGCAGGCATTTTTCGGAAGGTTGGATTCTGTGATGGTGAAGGTCATGCCGTTGCTCATTACGGTCACTGCGCCGTTCCAGCGGTTGGACAGGGCATTACCGTTGATGCTCATGCCGCCAGTTGCCTCGAGGTTGATCAAAGAAGGCGCCAAGTTGGTGCCTGCCGTGGCGTAGCCCGTGGTGCTTTTCAGTCGTTTGGTATTGCTCAGCAACGTGCCGAGATTGCTCTGTTCAATGGTGACGTCCGAGCTGCCGAACGTTCTGTAGCCCATGAACACGATGAAACCA
This sequence comes from Pseudomonas sp. BTN1, assembly GCF_001907715.1. Classification (NCBI taxonomy): domain Bacteria; kingdom Pseudomonadati; phylum Pseudomonadota; class Gammaproteobacteria; order Pseudomonadales; family Pseudomonadaceae; genus Pseudomonas; species Pseudomonas sp. BTN1. The sequence continues at coordinate 13,741 of NZ_MPBM01000078.1, forward strand.
AGTGCCACCGCGATCAGCATCAACCAGAACATCCCGTCCAGGGAGAGAAATCCGCGTTGGTTGTTTTGAGTGTTTGTTGGCATTTCCAGTACCTCATTTAGGTTTGATTTAAAGCGTTGCAGTCACATTGCCGGCCAACTGGAAGATCCCGACCACTACCAGAATCATCATGACCCCCATGGCCATGGAGGACATGCCGATAAGAGATTTGGCGATGGCTTCGACGCGCTGAAGCGTTTGCTCCAGCCACCGGTTGGAAAACCGTTCCATCGACTCAGCGAAGCCTTTGCGGGTGGCGAGCACTTCCAGAAAATGCATCGCCATGGGGTCTGGGAATTGATGACCCGCAAGCTTCAATGCGGTACCGAAGTTTTTGCCGGCGCTCACTCCGTAATGAATGGCGCTCAGGCGCTCTTTCAACCATGGAGAGGCATTGCGTTGAAGAGAGGTCAGCGCATCTAGTTGGTTGATGCCGGAGCGCAGCATCACAGCCATGTTGAGCAGAAAGATCGATCCGTGGAGCGCCTTGTAGACTGACCAAGGCGGGAGCCTCTCTGCTCGGACTCGCAGGACCTGGAGCAGCTTGTTCAACTGCAGCTTCCACGAAGGGCTGGCGGCCGTAATCTGAAGGCCGCAAAACACGGGTAGAGTGATGATCGATATGAGGATAAAGACGATTACAGCTATCAGCGTCACTAGCCCGTAGTGGGTCACGAAATTCGATAGGGCATAGAGGAAGGCCGGCACGCCGGTCCACGCCTCGGGGTTGGAGCGTCGTGTCATGGAGGGCACCATCCACACTGCAATCACATACAGCAACGCCGCCATGACGCTCCACACCATGGAGGGGAAAACGGTGGCGGACGCTACGAGTTTGCTGATCCGCTGACGTACTTCGATGATCCTCACGCAGTCCCGAAATGCCTGCACCAGGTTGCCGGTGTCTTCCCCGGAAGCGATCAAAGAGTTCTCGTCATAGGGAACCCAGCCTTCGCAGGAAATGCTCAGCGATTTCCCACCTTTTACCGATTGCGCGATATCCCTGCAGGCAAGGGACACTGGATGGAGCTTCTGCCCGTTATCGCTGAATGCTCTGGCCACCGTGTGCAGTGCGTCTTCAAGCGACACACCATCCTCAAGGATGCCCATCAGGCTCTCGTAGAACTGGATTCTTTCGTTTTTGCCAAACTGCTTGGCATAGAAGGTCTCTGCCCAACGATTCAGCATCGCTCTGACGTCACTCAGCATGAGCGAGCTCCAGGATTTGCCGGTCAAAGTCCAACGGCCCCACCGTCATTTCGGCGTGGCGGGGGTCTACTAATCCTTGTTTCAGTTTGATGATCGTGTGTGCGGTCTTGGTAATACCGCCCATTTCCTTGACCCAGTGGCGACGTGCCGCACTTGCACCCTGCCCATTGAAAACGCGCATGAATTCAAGGTCGGTGAGCAAAGTTTCCGCAACCACCGTGCGACCGGTGATGCCCAAGCCTTTGCAATGCGGGCATCCCGGTCCTTTGAGGTAGGTCTCATCAATCGCTTCCAAATCGCGCAAGTGCTGCACCAGCGCACTGTTGAGCTGCCCGAGATGCTCGCGTGCGGGGACGCGGCAGTGGGAACACAGCACGGGCAAGAGGGATTGATTGACCACGCTTGTCATCAGTGCAGGATCAGTAACCAGGTGTCGGTCTACACCCATGTCGATCAGTCGTTGAAGAGCTGCTACAGCGTTGTTGGTGTGCAGTGTCGTCAGCACCAGGTGACCAGTCATACCGCCGCGGAAAGCCGCTTGTGCTGATGCAAGGTCCCGGATCTCCCCATACATGAGAATGTCAGGGTCGAGTCGCATGGAATTGGTGATCCCGTCATTCCAGGTTTCACCGGCGCCCAGCGGTGACTGATTGGCGAGAAGTGGATATTCAGGTGGATCTTCCATCGTCAGAATGTGTTTTGTTCCACCGCACTCTTCGTGCAAGAGGTTCAGGTTTACCTGCAGCGACTTCGATTTGCCGGAACCGGTGGGTCCAGTGATCAGGTTCACCCCATAAGGCAAGCTGCGGATGCGGCTGAATGCATCAATTTGCTGCGTCAGGAAACCGAGATCACTAAGCGTCATTTTGGTTTTGTCGTCATACAGCAGACGCAAAACCATCAGAGGGCCATCTACGAGCGGCCGAGTGGCGACTCGGGCACCGAACAAACCGAGTTGGTCGACATAGGCGCGTTTTACCCTGGCGTCCTGGCTCACCTGCGGCTGGTAGTGGTCTTTCGCGACATCGCACATGCTGTTGTAGAGGGACGAGCAGAGCTCCATGCCCACCTGGCTCTGGTGCTGTTCTGCCTCCCACAAGAGCCCGTGGATGCGAAAGAAGATTCGAGTGATATCGTGACCTACGACAAAGTGGACGTCGCTGGCATTGCGCCGGTGGGCTTCTCCTAAAAGCTGCACCACCTGGGCCTGGCGCTTCGTCTCAGTCGCCGATAGTGCTTTACCATTTGCATCATCATTGGCGCGGTAGAGTGCCTTGATTGTGCTCATCGAGCAGACCTTGACCTCAAAGTGGTGATTTTCGTGTTCCAGCTGGTCCTCGAATGCCATGACATAGGCATCCGTTTGGTGTTGGGCTGACACATACAAAATCCCATCGCTGGTCAACGCACATAGTTGACGCAGCTCGGGTTTCAGCTCAAACGGTCCACCAGGGGCCGTCAGCAGTATTTGGTGCGACGTCAGTAGGACTGCAGCAGACTCATCACTGTCAGGCTCTATGACATCTGGTTTTTCAGTCAGGATCGTCATCGAACTTCTCAATCAACGTTGGCCAGGGATCAGCCCAGGCGGCATAGGTGCTGATGGGGTAATGCTGGGGGCTGAATTGTTAACGTTGCTCAAGCTGGCCGGGGGCGTACTGGAAAAGCCGAGGGGGTAGCGCTTACCGCCACGCTCGAGGGTCACGTTTTCGACGGAGAGGATGGCCATGCGATAGCCACCGGGTAACTCCCGAGATGAGGCATCTGCGTCTACTTCAAATCCGCTGCTGTAGAGCAGAGTCGCACGCAGCCGTTTTGCTGAGCCGAATACCGCTTTCACGACAGGCAAGTCAGACTGTGTATCACTGCTGTGCGCCGAGGCTGCAGCCGGCTGTGTGAGGTTTCCTTGAGAAAAAAACACAGTTGACGGCTGCGTCGTCGCACTTTGGTCTTCGCCCTTGATCGATCTTTCGGCCTTGGCCTTCTCGGCTTTGGCATTCAACAAGATCGTCTGGCTTTGAATCTGGGCCAGCTCGCCGACGTTCACCCCAGATAGGGTGTTCTCATCTGCCCAGCTCGATGGTGCCCCTAACGCAAGGATGGAGCACAAAAAGCACAGCGCTTTATTTCGCATATAGGTCACCTATTACTGACCAGACAAGGTGGCCGGTCTCATATTTGGTTGTGATTTCGCGCAGCCGTAAGCCCTGACTGGGTGCGCCGGATAATGAGTCCAGCGGCGTAATGCCAGTGGCATAGCTCAGCTCGAATTGCTTCCATTGAGGCGGTGGGGGCGGCGGTGGCGCAGGTTGGCCCGGTATCGCTGGTTGAATGGGCACAACGACCGGCACTTCTTTCAGCACTGGGGTTTGAGTGAAGCTGTGCAGCCAAGACGACAGGTTCGCCAACATCACGATGGCGTCTTTTAGAGGCTCATCACCGGCTGCGGGTAGAGAGATGTCGAATTTCAACGTGGCCGAGTTGCCCTCGTCAAAGAAGGCCGGCCGATCAGAAAAGTGGCCCTGCGTCGCCTGTATCAGTTTGTCGGCCGTGCTATTGCCCGAGCGCTTATAGGAGGACAAAACCTGTGCGCCGTCGCAGACGGCACTCGTGAACTGCCATCCCTGAATGGACAGAGGCAACTGATAAATGACGTTGCTGCAACCCTCCAGGAAATCTGCAACAGATGGACGTTTGGCCCAAGGGTGTTCAAGCGCTTGGGGCGTCTGTTCCATACCGGATTCTTTTTGCAGTCTGGCCAACTCTGCCAGGCGTTGCTGTTCAGCCTGGAAAGCCGCCTCTTTGGCTATCTGGTCCTGATGGTTCTGCCATTGAGCCCATCCGATGATGCCGGCAGCGATCAGCACGCCAAGAACCGCCAGCTGTACAAGTTCTGGTTTGGATAGCCCAAAGACGAGTGGCCGTAGCCGGTACTCGCGTTTTAGATGCGACGGCTGAAGCAGCTCTGCCACGTCCAGTGGTTGACCGCCCATATCGAACTCTGGGGGCAGGTACTCGTTGTCGAAGTTGATCCCACGACTGCGTTGTTGCGCGACTCGGCGGCGGACCTCAGCACCAGTGCCGATCATGTCGCAGCCAGAGATCACGCCACCTTGATACACAGCAACGAGGGCATATTGGTCAATCTCGCTTTCAGTTTTCCAGGCCGCGATCCATGAGTCCCCCAGCTGTCCAGCCAGGGTGGCCGCGAGCGAGTACATCCCTTTGATGACCTCCTCGCTGCGCGCTACAAAACCTGCCTGAATAATGGCTGGTGTTCTTCTAATGGCGACAATGTCGAGGTGGTGCTCACGACCGTACTGGCGCGCTTCCTTCATGTGCCCGGTGACACTACCCAGCGGATGCCAGCGCAGACCGGTGACAAATGATTTTCCACGATACTGGAGTACCTGGACTCGAGCAGAGCGTGCATTTTTTGAGGTTTCCGCAACCATGGCTTACCCCTTGGAACCTGTGCAATGCAGCAGTGGGGTAGGGCAAGAGCCCCAAGGCTCGTTGGCAGCAGGTGAAATCACCGCGCTGGGGCTGCCTGTGTCGCTATCAACAACAGGAGTAATCAGCACTACGAGTACGCTGTGCCCTGTGGTGCGGACACGGCTGCCGCCCAAACCGAAGAATCCAGGATCCCCTACGCCAGACTTGGTTGCGTTTTCGCTGTTCTCCTCAAAACCAGTCAGTACGAGGGTTTGACCGCTGCGCAATTTGACCTTGGGCGACAGATTCTTGGTGTCGTAATCCGCTGTCTGGACACTGGAGCCGTTGCTCGTAAAAGTGGTGAAGGTCGGTTTGCTACTCATGCTCAGGGTGATCATCAGCAACATGTTGTCCTGGTCGATGATTCGAGGGAGCAACATCATGTTGAAGCCGCTGGTGATAGTCGCGGGGGTGAGCGAAGTAGACGATCCAACGGAAGCCGTAGTGGTTGTCGAGCTTGATGCGACATAGCTCTTTACGTTGCCGATCTGGATGGGTGCCGGCTGCAGATTCAGCGTGGTGACCGACGGCGAGCGAACGTTCGAGATTCGGCCCTGTTCGGAAAGTGCTTTGATGATTAAGTTGGAGCCAGCCCAAGGAGACTTCGACGTGTCCAAAATACTCAACGAGCCCGACACCGCGCCCGTGCTTATGCCGGTGGTGGCATTCTTCAGCGAAAAGCCCCATTTGTTGCTCAAGGACGTATAGACAGCCGTCCAGTCCAGGCCGGTCTGGTCTGTGTCGGTGAGAGTTACCTCGAAAACTTTGACGTTGAACAACACCTGACGGGTGATACTGCTGTTGATCGAATTCAGGTATTTAGCAACGTTTGAGAGTACTTCTGGTCGGTCACTTACCGTCAGGGTGCCAGTGGAACGCGAGAGGAACATCCGACCTTGGGGCTGTTGGCTCAGCATCGCCTTGACGTTTTTTTCAATGTCTCCGATCAGCGAGGTCTTGATGGTAACGGTGGTGCTCTGGTTGCTGCCTGATTCACCCGATGCACCTGTCGACGAAGATCCGCCGCCACCACCACCGGAACTGCTCCCGCTGCCTGTAGCGGTCAGCAAGCCCGACTTCACTGTGCTTTCAATGACCTGGTCATCACCAAATGCCCAGACGTCGAACGTCTTGGTGTCGAAGTAAGTGACATGCACGCTTCGATCATCGGAGGAATAATTCCACGCTAAGCCCAACTGGGAGGTCGCTTGATTCAACAACCCTGACAGCTTGCCGCTGTACTTAATGGGGAATGTGTTGGGTGCAGTCAGCCCAATCGAATTCATTGAGCGGGCGTTGCTCGGAACATTGCCGATGACGCCGGCGGGCATGAAGTTGGTCAGGTTGTCGGCAGAGCCCAAACCAGGTGGAACTGCAGGTCCTGAGTTGCCCTGCGTCGAACTGGAAAGGACACTTGGGTCGATTGCGTCAGGGGCTACGATGACCGGTACACCACATTCACTAGTGATGTACTGCGCGATCTCAGCGATCCCAACGTTATATGAGGGGCGATAGGTGATGTCGCAATCCATGGTCAGCGGTAAACCACGCTTGGCGACCAGCGGTTTTTTGGACACCCATGGTTTGTCGCTGAACACCACCGTAGCGCGCGCGGACTCTTGCTGCTGATTTCTCAGAAATCGGCTGTATTGAGAGGCTGTCGCAGCGTCATTTTCAGCTCGGCTGGCCGATTCATTCACACGCTGCAGCGAACAGGAACTCACCAGTGCGACGATAAGTGACAAGGCTGTGCTTTTGATCCAGAGACGAGCAGTCATCATTTGTTCCTCTCTGTAATAAAAATCAGCCGCTGTGAGGAGTTACTGTCGACCACATCGACCAGAAAGGACCGTGGAGCCGAGTCGTAGAGAGGGAAAATCGACCCAATGGCTTCTTGGAAACTGCCCTCAAATCGAAGTGGAGCGTCAATTGAGTAATCCAAATCATCGACCTGCCACATCAGTTTCCAGCCCGCTTTTTCAGCCCAGCCTTCGACGGTTTGACGAAGGGTTGAGCCAGTTGAAGCCGTCCATGTCTGGGCCAGCGGCTTCGGCGCTGCAATGTCCGTCGCAACCGGCTTTGGCGCTGCAGAAACTGCGGACGGCGCGGTGACCAGTTTCGGAGTTGAAGCGGCCTTGGCATCTGGGTTGCTGGACGAAGTCGAGGCCGGACTCTGAGTCGGCAAGGCAGACGTTTGTTTTGTAGAGCCATCCTTGGTAATCACCGTAGGAGGGGCCACGGTTTTGGCTGGTGCAGCGTTCGCCACAGGGGTAGCGGCTGATGCCGTTGTTGTGAAAGGCGCTGTTTGGGGAACGGCGGCGACTACTACTTGGCTGCCCGCATCATTGTTATTGCTCTTCGCTGCGATAGGCTGTGCAGCTGTCGATGTGTTGAGTTGAGCAATCTGAGTTGATGCAGGACGTGGAGAGTCCGGGAGCTGGTAGCCAGGGCGCAGGACGTAGCACACCTGACGGTTGACCTCGTCGACCTTCACCTGCCAGGCCGGACCTGCGAGCACCTGCAGGGTGTTACGCAGGGTCATAGGGCCAAGTTTATATTGGGCTGCTGGGAGTGGTCGGGTGTAAAGGATGTTGACGTGGCCAGAGTCTGCCGAGCAAAGCGTATAACCTGAACGGTCCACCACGTACTGCATGGCCTCATGCACATTTGGGTGCATGTTGGCTGGAATGCTGATGTCGATAATCTGAGCCATCAGGTCACGTTGGCCAGAATCTGGCAGCGTGCTGACGAGGGTGTAGCGGCCATAGCGCACTACTGGTTCTTTTTCAGGAACGGCGCCGCCAGGATAGAGGTCTGGCGTCAACATGTCCGGATTGCGACTGCTGTCGAAAGCGGGCTTGGGTGTCTGCGCCGTTTGGGTCGTGCAACTGGCGATTAACGCTAGAAGCGAGAGCGTGGTGACGTGCCTGATCATGTGCCGAGAGGCCCCCTGTAATGATAGGGGAACGGTGACAGGCTGGTACCAGCTGCGCAGTAGGAAATAGAAAACTACGTCTATAGGTATTTATAGGCTATACAAAGATGACGCGACCGAGGTGGAAAATTACCTAGTATCTGATCACCCATTTCCATTCACGCTGAGCATTCATTTGCATTCACGCTGACCACTCAATTGCATTCGACCTGACCAGCTATCCTGCCATTACGCCTAGAGTAATGAATCCAAAATCGCGTTCAGCGAACATCCATTCGAACATCAAATCTCCGTCCGCGTGCTGAGGCGATTGTTAATCCCTCCTGGTCGTTACCCTGTGGTCGACCGGTGAGCATTGATCCCCATCGTTAACTCCCGCCACAGGCATTTGTGCAAGCAGGCTGAACGTGGTTAAATCTGCATATTCGATTATCCACATATGCAGAGCGATTGCTTATGAGCCTTACACCACACACATTCTTCAAGTGCTTGGGTGATGAAACTCGCGCCCGGATCATGCTCATGCTTTCGGCTGAGGGTGAGTTGTGCGTGTGCGAGTTAATCTGGGCACTGGACGATAACCAGTCGAAGGTCTCCAGGCATCTTGCCCAACTGCGTGCTTGCGGGTTACTCGCAGATCGGAGGCAGGGTCAGTGGGTTTACTACCGGCTGCATCCCGAGCTTGAACAGTGGGCACTGGATGTTCTGAACGTCACTACGCAGGCACACCAGTCCTGGGTTAACGACCATCAAGGACGGCTGGCTTCCATGGAAGACAGACCCGTGCGCCAAGCCTCCTGCTGCTGACATCCTGATCTGGAACATACTCATGCTCATCGCAGCATCGATTTTCGTAGTTACGCTCGTCTTTGTTATCTGGCAACCCAAGGGGTTAGGTGTCGGCTGGAGCGCGGCAGCGGGTGCCGTTCTGGCACTACTGACTGGCGCCGTAAGTCTAGGGGATGTGCCGGTTGTGTGGCACATCGTCTGGAACGCTACCGCGACCTTCATTGCTGTGATCATCATCAGTTTGTTGCTCGATGAAGCGGGATTCTTCAAATGGGCGGCGCTTCATGTCGCTCGCTGGGGTCGGGGCAAAGGCGGACGTCTGTTTGCGCTGATGATCCTGCTCGGTGCAGCCGTTTCGGCACTGTTCGCCAATGATGGAGCCGCACTGATTCTGACCCCAATCGTCATCGCGATGCTGACGGCGCTTCGCTTCAGCCCGGCATCCACCTTGGCATTCGTGATGGCCGCAGGCTTCATCGCTGATACCGCCAGTCTGCCGATGGTGGTGTCCAACCTGGTGAACATCGTTTCGGCAGACTTTTTTGGCGTGGGTTTCGGTGAATACGCTTCTGTCATGTGGCCAGTGAACCTAGTGGCCGTGGCCGCGACACTGTTCATGCTCTGGATGTTCTATCGCAAGGACATTCCCGCCCAGTACGACGCGGATCAGCTTGAGGCCCCGGAGTCGGTGATTCGAGATCGGGCGACCTTCATTGCTGGCTGGTGGGTACTTGGCCTGCTGCTGGTTGGTCTGTTCGCACTGGAGCCGTTAGGTATCCCCATCAGCGCTGTTGCTGCTGCGTGTGCAATGATCCTGCTGGTCATCGCAGGTAAAGGCCAAATCATCTCCACGAGAAGGGTCATCAAGGACGCGCCCTGGCAAATTGTCGTGTTTTCGCTGGGCATGTATCTGGTGGTCTATGGCCTGCGTAATGCTGGCCTAACCGACTCGCTCTCGGGGCTGCTGAACATATTTGCCGAGCATGGCCTATGGGCCGCTACCTTGGGCACCGGTATCACCGCTGCGCTGTTGTCCTCGATCATGAACAACATGCCGAGTGTGCTTATCGGCGCTCTGTCCATTCAGGGCAGCGACGCTACAGGACTGGTACGTGAGGCCATGATCTACGCCAACGTCATCGGTTGCGATCTTGGCCCCAAGATCACGCCCATCGGAAGCCTGGCCACGTTGCTGTGGCTGCATGTGCTAGCGCAGAAAAATATCCGCATCACCTGGGGTTACTACTTCAAAGTCGGCAGCATCCTCACCCTCCCTATCTTGCTGGTAACGCTGGTGGCACTGGCGTCGCGGCTGAGCATCCCTGTCTAGGAGAAACCCATGAAAGTGCTATTTATGTGTACGGCAAACAGCTGCCGGAGCGTTCTCTCGGAGGGGTTGTTCAACCACCTGGCCCCGAGCGGTTTTAACGCCGTCAGTTCGGGCAGCTTCCCAAGCGGACAACTGAATCCACGCGCCGTGAGTACGTTGCAAGCGCTTGGTATCGACACCACAGATCTCTACAGCAAAGGCTCAGAGGTGTTTTCGGACTCACCACCGGATGTGGTGATCACCGTGTGTGATAAGGCTGGAGGCGAACCCTGCCCGGTCTATTTCGGGCCTGCTGTCAAAAGCCACTGGGGCCTCGCCGACCCTTCCGATGTAGAAGGCACAGACAGCGACATCCAAGCCGCATTTGACGCGACCGTCGTCCAGATTAAAAAGCGTTTCGAGGCATTCTTCAGCTTGGATCATTCGGCGCTCACACCGCAGGAACTGAAGCGCGAGCTAGATCAAATAGGTGAACTGTAATGGACGAATTTTCCTCGGAAAGCAGCCTGGATCTACCTAATCTGGATCAGTCGCTAATCGACTTCGTCACACTGGATCGCCTGCAAGGCAACGAGCAACCGACTCACAAACCACGCATCTTGTTGCTGTATGGCTCAACCCGTGAGCGCTCTTTCAGCAGGCTGCTGACCCAAGAGGCCGCGCGCATCCTGACCCTAATGGGAGCCGAGACCGTCATCTTTGATCCCTCGGGTCTGCCTCTCCCTGATGACGCTCCGGAAGACCATCCAAAGGTTAAAGAGCTGCGGGATCTGGTTCTGTGGTCAGAGGGACAGGTGTGGTGTTCGCCAGAGCGTCACGGTGCAATGTCTGCTGTATTCAAAGCCCAAATAGACTGGATACCTCTCACGTTGGGCGCTGTCCGCCCCAGCCAGGGCAAGACGTTGGCCGTCATGCAGGTCTGCGGTGGATCACAGTCCTTCAACACGGTAAACCAGCTTAGGATCCTCGGGCGCTGGATGCGGATGATCACCATCCCAAACCAGTCGTCAGTACCCAAAGCCTTTCTGGAGTTCGACGACGCAGGGCGTATGAAGCCATCCGCCTACTACGACCGTGTTGTGGACGTGATGGAGGAACTGATGAAGTTCACGCTGATGGTTCGGGGCCGGGAAACGTATTTGGTAGACCGCTATTCGGAGCGCAAGGAAAGCGCCGAAGCACTCTCGAAACGAGTCAATCAAAGATCGATTTGAGCGACCAAGGGGATAGAGGATGAGCAACACCACAGTAAGGATTGCGCAGATTTCGGACGCTCAAGCCATCCAGGCAATTTACGCACCGATGGTTGAGCATACGGCGATTTCGTTTGAGCTTGAGCCGCCCACAGTCGAAGAGATGGCCAAGCGGATTGGGTCGACTTTGCCGACTTACCCGTATCTGGTAGCGGAGCGAGACGGCCAGCTCATCGGCTATGCATATGCCAGTCAGCACCGGGCTCGTGAGGCCTATCGCTGGTCGGTCGACGTCACCGTTTATATATCGCCAGAAGCGCACCGTAGCGGGGTCGGCCGGGCACTGTATGGCGTGTTGCTGCCGACATTGAAAAGGCAAGGGTTTCACGCAGCCTTTGCCGGGATCGCGCTGCCAAACGATGGCAGCGTGGGGCTGCATGAAGCACTAGGCTTCGCTCACATCGGTACGTATCCAGAAGTAGGATTCAAGCATGGCGCTTGGCATGATGTTGGATATTGGCGTATCGCGCTGGATTCAACGAGTCCGCCAAAACTGTCCGTGCCTTTCAGTGAGATCAGTCTCTTCTGAATGGGTCTCGACGGCCATTATGAGCGATGGGAAGATTCTAATACGTAACAAAGTCAATTATGTTCGACTCCTCGAAATGAATACGAGCAAAGTGGGTAAAATCGAAATAGATTTGCCACTTTCGGAAGTTTGCAGATATCGAACGAAACTATTGTTGCCGATGGGGAGGCCTATTAGATTCCAGAAAACAAAAGTAATGGTTCCAAGTACGTTTACAAGGTCTCAGCCACTAAGAAGCAGTGATATACCGCAGATCTACAAATTGGTCGCCAATGCTTGTCTCGCGTTGCCGGCCGCGTCGGGCTCAATGAGGTCACTTGCCAACTGACGCTTATCCTGCAGCATTTGCCAAAGCATCTGGTCGATTGTGTTTTCCACCAGCGGGATTTTCACCACGACCATGCGCAATTGCCCATTGCGGTAGGCCCTGTCCTCAGCCTGGTCCTGCAGTCCAGGCGTCCAGGGGAGGCCCAGGAACATCACATAGTTGGCCGCAGTGAGGTTGTTGCCGGTGCCGGCAGCGGAGGTAGTGGCGGCAAAGACGCGGGTTTCTGGATCACTTTGGAATTGATCGATCGCCTTCTGCCGTTTGCCTACAGAGTCACTGCCGACAACCGTGACGCACCCGTACTCAGCTTGCTTGCACCGAGTGCGAAGTGTTCCTACCGTATCCTTGAACTCACAGAACAAGATTACTTTGTCCTCCGCGTCCAGTTCGCACAGCAGATCCATTACGACACGAATCTTTACCTGCTCAAGCAACTGACGCAGTGATCCCAACCTGGCGAGGCTAGGCCTGTCTTCGAGCCGAATTTGATCGTATTGCTTGCGCTCTTCAGCAGTGAGTTCGATGGGTAAAGTTTGGCGCTGTTTGCCCTTGAGACCGGGCAAGACATCCTTGCGTCGACGGAGCATCCAATCGCCGATTGCGCCCCGCAGATTCATGCGGAAATCCTGACTGCCGGCGAACTGTTCGCAGAATTCTTTCAAGGGCAGTTTCCCAACGGGGTGGCCGGATAGCCGTAGCAGCGTGTGCAGCTCAGATTCTCGGTTGAGGACTGGCGTACCCGTCAGCAGGTAACGGTTGGGTATCTTGGCGGCAATGTCGAAGCCGTGACGTGTCCACGCGGCGGTCGGCTCTTTCAGGCGGTGCGCCTCGTCGATGATCATCACTTCAAAGTGTCCTGCATGCAGAACAAAATCGCCAAGGCGTTCGTAGTTGGTGATAATCCATTGCGAAGAGGGATCAAAGACCTGTTGGCCGATAGTGGCCTTGGGATACACCATCTGGATTTCGCGTTGCCAGTTGATGATCAACGTCGACAGGGTGATAACCAAGATGGGTCTATTAGCTGCTCGGATTGCAGCGGCAATGATTGCTTGGCGAGTTTTACCAAGCCCCATGTCATCCGCAAGCAAGGCGCTTGTGCGCTGTAGCAAGTGCCGGATGCCTGCCGGTTGATGGTCCAGTAAAGAATAACCAGCCAATGCCTGGTTAATCTGTTCGGTAGTGGACCCGGTGCGCTCGATTGAGGGCACCGCGGCTAAATACACATCGGTTGAGGTGCTATCGTCAGCCGCTTTTGCTGCGCGCTCTTGTGGCGGTCCACCAAGACTGATGCGGGTGATTTCATCAGCTGGAACAACGGATCCGTCGGTCAGCAGCTCTTGCACGGTGTCGAGGATTTCGAACTGATCCTCCGACAATCCAAGCTCCAGGATCAAGTTGCTTCGCACCACTTCCGCACCAGCGTCAATGCGCCAGGACTTGGAATGCCCGAGAAACACGCCGTGCATGCGCCTTGAAACGGCGACCGCGCCAGGATGGTAGTCACCTGACAGCAGGATCCCGCCCTGAACGAGTGGAGCTATCCGAAAGGTCAGCCCCCACGTGAATGCCTGCCGATCTGGGTCGTTTTGTGCGGCTGTGATTTTATGTGAAAACGTCTCCCAACTTTCATTGAAACGGTCCTCGGACAACTCCATCAAACGGTGGAAGAGCACATCCAGGTCATCCAGCAACTTGCCTTTTGGTAATCGCCAATAGCGATGTTGAGGATGCTCGGCACGCCGAATATAGAAACCATTACGTTCGAGAAACAGCCGGTTCGCACCCTCAACGTATTGCATTAAGACCCCGAAGTCATAGCCGTCAAAAATGACTTTTTCGACCAGGTCCTGCCGGCGGTTCATCAGACGTGGACGACTCATGTCCTGCTCAATCGTTGGTTGATCCATTCCGCACAGGCCTGGGCATGCATTTTTTTCCGGTTTCGATTTGTATAGCGCGACATGGATAGTGTTTGGTCGGGCCATTCCAGGTTAATGGCGAGCTCACCCGATTTGATCTTTGCCCAAAACCATTGATAGGCCCGGTCAACCCTGGAGCCCGACTTAGGTGTGCGATTGCGGAGCCCTCTCAGTTGTATCGTCACCAGGTGTTTGGGAGTCAATTTTGCTAACGTTTCGCCCCAGGCACTTTCATCCATTTGGATTTCTGCAGAGGCCAACGATTTCCCGTTTTCGCGAACCGAAAAAAGACGGCAGATGCCCCGATAAGCACTGTAGTCGTAACCATCAATGCAATGGCCCAGCGCTCGATGTTCCGCATCAAGATCGGCGGGGCACTTCAGTTCGATAATTTGCAGCCCATTTGGACTCACGAGGGGTGTGCTGGTTGAATAAAGCAGCGGCTTCCAGGGCGTTAAAGAGTCTGTTCTTGTTTGTGGATCTACTGCATCTAAAGCCTCACGGATGTCTATCAACGCGAGGTGAAAGCCATTCACCAAGCTGGCGATCTGGTGATAGGAAGCAGTAGCAATGAAGCTTTTGAGTTTCTGCAGTGCTTCACCAGAAGCTGGTCCGTCGCTCTCATCAACGTTGTTAAAGAGCTCGTTCAGGTCTCGAAAGTCGTCGGCGATTTTGGACCAATTGTCGTCCGACCAATCAGTTGGACACCCTGACAGCAGCCTGTTCCAGTCCTGCGTTTGATCCAGCAGTTGATACGGGATTTTATCCAGCAGCGCGAAGAGAGTGATCCAGTGCGCTTTTTTAAGAGGACGGCGATTGCCCAGTGAGGCTCCCAGCAGCAGTCGATGCCAGGGTCCTTGTGGCCCCTCGCGGCTGATACGGGTCAATGCACTGCCGGTATCGAATACCCGCTGTTGACCCAGGTAGCGCACTGCAGCGCGCGGCGCCTGTAGCAGCCAAGCCAGTGTGTCGGAAAGGGGGAGGCCCGCGTCGGCTATGCGACCTACCAGGCACTCTTCAGCGGAAATCAAATAACGGTCCTCACTCCAGTATGGGCGCCACGCCTGAAGTTCATCCCATGGGCAGTTCATGTATACCTGCTGCTGCCCATCCCACGGCCACGGCCATTGATCTGCTAGTACCAGAAGTGGAATCAGTACTGGCTGGGCTTTTAGGGCCTGAAGGCGGCGTTTTCGGTCACCTTGAGCCAGCCAGTTATAGAGCTTGGGTGAGGGACATTGCGCTGAACGAATGGCGAATAAAAGCTCTTGGTCCAGACACTGGCAAAACTGCTTCAGCGTGCTGCCAATCTGCTTCAGGTAAAATCGGGTGCGGGGATTGAAGTACCGATTGTTGCTCGCCGTCCAATCGAAGCCGCGGCGATTAAAGCTTCCTAGATCTTCAATCGAAAGGGCTTTCGCCCTCTCTCCAGCAGACTTGCAGAAGGAGGTCAGTAGGACGTCTGCATACCAGCGTTTTTCAAACCTGAGCAGTAGCTGCTGGGCCACCATTGCGGTGGGTTTTCTCTTATGCACGCGGTCCTTGCTGAAGATTTTGCAGGCCTTAACCTGATGACCATCGAAGTACTGGAGGTGATCGCCGATTCTGGCCAGGAGCCGCCGTGTTTGATCATCTGTAGAGGGCAGGGCTACGCACCAGCAACGAGTATGGACAGTGGAACTCAGATAGGTATCGATGAAGGAGGTCAGCTGGGAGGGCGGTACGTTAAATTGTAAAGCCCAGGTCTGGGCGACTTCAATTTGCCGGTCTGAGAACTTCTCCAGCTTCGGCGCTAAGATGCGCAGCCCCACCACCGATTGTCTCTTCTGTACGCTCACCCATGACCTCCTCTGCAATTTCGCAGAGGACTGTCAGGTATAGGAATGGTGGGCTTCTAGGGTTAATGCGTAACGGCGTTGTCGGTGATTTATATCGGCAATGGCAGAAGTCACACCCCTCTGGGTTTATTGAGATCTGGTTTGCCATTCAAGTTTGGAAAACTCACCTTGCATCCATTCGATTTGAAGCCTGTGCAACCCCAAAAGTCATAGCCACCGCCCCCTTTTTTTTGTCGCCTTGCGAGGGGTTGATTGCACTTGGGACAGTTGAAAGCGCCACCTGCTGTGGCTGGGCGTGGAGCGGACGCCATCGGCACACTCGGCATTCCACGTTGCTGAGACAGTTCCTCTTCCAGGCGTCTATGCAGACGCGCAACGACAGCTCCATAGGTGTCTTGGCCCTGGGCGACTTTGTCCAAATCCCGCTCCAGCTCCCTCGTAAAATCGAGCTCCACGAAACTGTAGAACCCTTCCAGCTTCGCGATTGTTTCCTCCCCCAGCGGCGCCGGTACCAGCTTGCGGCTTTTTTCCTCAATCATTCCTTTGCTGGTGATGTTCTTCAAGATCGAGGCGAACGTGCTGGGACGACCAATACCGCGGCGCTCCATTTCTTTGATTAGACTGGCCTTGGTGTAGCGGGATGGCGGCTGAGTTTTCTTCTTCAGCAGTTCTCCGTTGTGCACAGAGATGATCTGTTTTGGTGTGAGTGCAGGAACTGGGTTGCTCGCTGCTCCATCTTCCTCATCGTCTGTGTCATCGCCCTTGAGCAGTTTCCGCCACCCAGGATGAAAAAGGGTTTCACCAGTTGCATTGAATCGCAAAGCCTTACCATTTGGGCCAACCGCGAGCAGTTTTACAGCACGCACGTCGAATACCGCCGCTTCGATCTGGCTGGCCAGCGCCCGGACCCAAATCAACTTGTACAGGGCGAGTTCCTCGTCGTTCTCACCAGCTTTTGTATCAGCCCAATGCGTCGGGGTAATAGCGGGGTGGCCTTCCTGCGCGCCTTCGGCGGCCTTGAATGTACGTCGCTCGTCGACGGTCTTCAATCCGATAGATCTAGCTACGGTTCTAATATCCTCCATGGCCTCGTCTGGTACGTTGGGATTATCCGTCCTGTGGTAGGTGATCACGCCTTGTTCATACAATCGCTGGGCGACTTGCATGGTCTTGTCCGGGTCCCATTTCAAGGCGTTGCTGGCTGCTTGTTGAAGGGTGGAAGAGATGAAGGGCGCGGGTGGGTGGCGCTCGGCCTTGCGGTCTTCACAGGACTCGACGACGACATTACGTGTGCCGGCGACGAGTCGGGCCAGGTTGGCATCTTGAACGTAAGGAAAGTCTTTGCTCGCGAAATCCGGTACCGGTTGCCAGTCTGCATACCAGGTGGTGCCCTGATTCATATCCACAAAGTTCAGACGCACACCGAAGTGGTTGATTACCTGAAAGTTGCGGATCTCGCGCTCGCGCAAAACCACCAGGTATACGGCAGGCGATTGCACGCGGCCTGCAGAGGTGGGCTTGCCCATCAGTCGGCGTAGCTCCTGAGTCACCAGGTAACCCACCAAACGATCAAGTACACGCCGGCATTCTTGTGACGCGACTCTGTTCAAATCGATTTGGCGAGGATTGGCTAGAGCCTCTGCGACACGCTTCAGGGTGATTTCATTGAAGGTGATGCGTTTGTAGGATTTGACCGCCAGTACCTGCTGGATGTGCCAGCTGATGCTTTCACCTTCGCGATCCGGATCGGTTGCGAGGTAGATTTCATCGGCCTGTTTAGCTGCGGCCTTGATGGTCCGCACGGCCTTGGCGCTCTTATCCAGGATCTCGTACACCGGTGTGTAATTTTTGCGGACGCCTGTGGTGATCATGCTGTCGTCCTGCCCTCTGGCGGGCAAGTCACGTATGTGCCCACCACTGGCGACAACCAACCAGTGTTCGCCTGGGCGCAGTTTCTTCATCATTGGCTGAAGCTTTTTCAGCTTCCCAGGTGCCTCGATGATCAATAGCTTCACGGTGTGCCCCTTCTCAATTATGCAGAGCGGGACTGTCACGTCATGGCAGGTAAGGCTTCAATGGGAAATGGTCAATGCACAACGGGAGGCTTTTAGCGGCTAGAGGTCCAGCGTCAGCTGCTGTTCCTGGGCAAAGCCCTTTAGCCACGACGCGCGCATCGCAGGATGGTGGTAAGGGCAGTCATACACCCGTAGCCCTTTTCGGGCGGCGTCAGCACCGGCTATTTGAACGGCAGTATGGGGGTTATTGAATTGCCGCCTATCTGCTGGTTTCAAAGAAGTTCGAGATTGCGCCATTGGCTATCGGTCCCCGAAGAACAGATCTATCAGACAGTAACATCACGAATAGCGCATTTTTTTGCATCAAAAACGGAAGTTTTAAACTTCTGTGCTTGAGATAGCCGAATGGAAGTGTGACTCAACCTGAAAGTTAACGAATGGCGCGATTTTTTGCCAACCAATTGGCGGTTTGATGTCAATTCGAAGCTGGCTCGTCCGTCCAGTTCGCAACTCTGATCCACGCGATGAAGTCCTGAGTGGATTGTCCGCTTTGAACACGTAGTTGTTCCAGCTTGCCGTATAAGTGTTCAGTCATTTCGTCGTCGTCGTCAAAGTCGACGCGGTATTCAGTATCTAAGCGGTATTCATCGAGCAAGGTGTTGATAAATCGGCGGGCTTGCCAGGTATCAAGGTCTGTCTCTCCACGGCCCCCCATCAGATACTCTCCCGTTCGCCACCCAACTGGAGCCCATGATGCTCGGTTTATGTCCAGGGTGAGCCCGTAGTAGTCCGGAGCATTCACCTCGCTTTCATCAAAGTAAGCCCAGTAAACACGGCCTAAAGCTGGGTGCTCTGCGCCAATGACAACGTACCCTGTTGGGTCCCTCAAAACTTCATCCATCGGCACGTCCTAATTTGTAGTGGTTCTCTAATGAGGTCGGGGGAAACGATGAGCTGTTTCCCCCAACACCGACAGCTACACGAATGGGCCGAAAAATTAAGCCCCTGTTTTCAGAATTGCGGTGGATCGGTATCTGGATATTCATCCGGGCCTGGAGCTGGCTGCGGCCGCGATTCGGGTCTGTTGGACTGTTGCGAATTCTGGTTTTGCGAAGGCGCCAGATTCACCATGGTCACGCGGTGTGGCAGCATGCCGACCCGGCTGGCCTGGATTTTCAAAGCTTCGAATTCGCCATCGTCGTTCTTCCAACGGTCCATAACGGCGCGACCGGAAACCAGCACTCGCATACCTTTCTGGAACAGTTGCGAATAATGCTCGGCGTCCTTGTGCCACCACTCCACATTCGCCCAAAAACCGCCACGATCTTCGTAGCCGCCTTTGCCATCCGGAATCGAATTGTCGAAGTAAACGTTGGCTCGCATGAGTCGACGTGGGTCTTTATTGCCGTTGGGGAATTCTTTGAATTCCGGTGCAGAACCGATATTGCCTTCCCAGCCTTGTACGGGCGTGCCCATGAGTATTCTCCGAGGTTATTGGTGTTGCGTTGGGTTGTTGAGCTGCTGCAGGCGAGCGGTATACACGGCCTCTGCCTGGCCCATTTTTTCTGCGCACTCGGCGGCCTGTTTGGTGATCGAGTGCAGCAAACTCATTTGCATATTCAAGGTGATGCGCTGCAGCTCCATCACGTAAAGATCCTGCAGCATGGATTCCGGTGTTCTGGGTGAGCCCATCATTTCTGCCCAAACCCCTACGCCCATCCGCCGATCTGTCACCTGCTGCCATCTCAAAAACTGGGTGCCGGCTTGGGTGTTCTGCTCAGTCAACCGCACTGGAACTAGGGTGAATGGATATCGGCGGGCCTGGCTCAGCACTTCCTGGGCAAGAGCTTTTAAGTCCGATTCTTGAGCTCGGCAAAGATCGGCAAATTGGGTCAGCTCCCCCTTACCTTTAAAAGGCTTTAAAAGGCCCTTTAGTGAGGCAGCCTGTTGCAGTCGCTGAAAGGCTTCCTGTTGCAGTGGCCGGAAGGCGGTCTGTTGCAGCGACCCATCATTGGAGGGAATCTGGCCCATGCTCTTTAACCCTCAACGGGGTCATCGAGATGATCATCCGTCTCGGTTTGCTGCTGACCGCGGATGATCGGTGGCGCGAAATTCGAACGGCGGGTGCCTTCCAGGATGTCTTGTGGCAGCTCACCGTACCGCTCGTACATTTTGCGGGCTGCTTCAGCCTTGGCATTGTTTGCAGCGAAGTCGTCGCGGGCAGCGCCTGAGTACTTATAGATCTGGGCCAGACCAAACAGTCTCCGCAGTACCGCTGCGCCTTCGTCGATCCAGGTTTCCATATCGTGGCGCCCGACAAGGCCAACGTGCTGGGCCAACAGAATGCGTCTGACAATTTCGTCGTAGTTCGTCAGCAGGTACACAGCCTGAAATCCCAGGGGATTGGAGATGTACAGCGGGAGGCTGACAGGCTGGATCGAGAGGTTTTCGCTAATGCTGATGGCCGGTGGAAGAGAGGCCATGGCTGTGTCCAGGCGATCTTCGATGGTCTTTAACGCTTCCTTGGAATCGTTGATCTTTTCCTCGAGGAGGATCATCCACCAGTCAGAGTAGGGATCATCCTGTTGGGCGCCTCGAGACATTCGATTGACGACAGTGCAGAACCCTGACAGACCAATGATGCCGGCTTTGAGGTCATTTTTAGGGCGCCCCATCCATATACGAGCGGCGTGGTGAGTGTGAAGGGTGAGCTTCACATCGCTGCGCAGTGAACCGATGTTGAGCCGGAAGTTATCAGCCATGGTGCAGTGTTTCCTTGGGAAGAGGATTGACGTACCCATGCTGCAATTTGGCTATAGGAGACGCAGCATTAAATACGTAGCCCGATGGAAGGGGATTTGTTGAGGCTTCTATATAGGAAGAGCTGAAACTCGCCGGTGCGGACCGAATCCCTTGCGTGGCGGCCACCTCCGGTGCCGGATGCTGTCAGGGTGTTGTGGGCCACAACCCTTTCCAGACGCCCCGGCCGGCAG
>NZ_MPBM01000009.1:0-239936 GCF_001907715.1 Pseudomonas sp. BTN1
GCTCTACCGACTGAGCTATCTGGGCAACGGGGCGCATTAAACGGGTTTTTCAGGGGGGCGTCAAGCAAGTTTTCAAAAAATATTTAATTATTACCGTCGCTTACGTGCCGACCCCGGTTTTTGATCAATTATTGAGCAGGTGGGACGTAGCCTTCGGCCTGGGCGTATTCCTCGCCGGAAAAGAACTTGTCCATTTCGCCCTGCAGGTATTTGCGGTCTTCGGCGTTCATCATGTTCAGGCGTTTTTCGTTAATCAGCAGGGTCTGGTGTTTTTGCCAGTCGGCCCACGCCTGGGCGGAAACGTTATCGTAGATGTCCTGGCCTTTGGCACCCGGAAAAGGGGCACGTTCCAGGGCTGGCAGTTCTTCTTTGTACTTACGGCACATAACGGTGCGGGTCATGACGAAACTCCTGCGTTCAATACGTCGGCCGCGCGCTTGAGCAATGTTTTTACCGGGGCGGCAAGGCCCAGGCGCGGCGGGGTGGCGAGGTTATACCAGAGCCAGTCGGCCTCGGCCACGTGATGGGCGGTTTCCTCGACCTGGACCAGCCAGGGTTCGATGGCCAACTGGAAGTGGCTGAAGGTGTGGATCAGCCCCGGCAGTTCCTGATGCTTGCCCAGCGCGAGTGCATGCTGGTTGGCCAGGTGGTCAAGGTCGCCCAGGTCATCCAGCTCCGGCAAGCTCCACAAGCCGCCCCACAAGCCCGTAGACGGGCGACGGTAAAGCAGGATCGCGCCCTCGGCGTTCGCCAGCATGGGCATCAGCGTGCGCTTTTGCGGAATGGTCTTGCGCGGCTTGGGGATCGGGTAGCGCGTCTCCAGGCCGAGCATGTGGGCTTCGCAGCCTTTTTCCAGCGGGCACAACAAGCAACTGGGTTTGCTGCGGGTGCAGAGCGTGGCGCCCATGTCCATCATTGCCTGGGTGTAGGCGTTGACGCGGGTATGGGGTGTAAAGCGCTCTGCGGTGGCCCACAGCTGCTTGGCCACCTTGGGCTCGCCAGGGTAACCCTCTTGCGCGGTAAAGCGCGCCAGCACGCGTTTGACGTTGCCGTCGAGGATCGGCGCGCGCAGGCCCATACTCAGGCTGGCAATCGCGCCAGCGGTGGACAGGCCGATGCCCGGCAGCTCGGTGAGCTTTTCGACGTCGCGGGGAAACTCACCGCCGTATTCGGCGACAACGATCTTGGCGGTTTTTTGCAGGTTACGCGCCCGGGTGTAGTAGCCCAGGCCCGTCCACAGGTGCAGCACTTCGTCTTCCGGCGCGGCGGCCAGGGCTTCGACCGTGGGCAGAGACGCCATGAAACGGTCGAAATAATTGAGCACGGTGCTGACCTGGGTCTGTTGCAGCATGATCTCCGACACCCACACTCGGTACGGCGTGATGCCCTGTTGCCAGGGCAGGTCGTGGCGGCCGTGGCGGTCGTACCAGTCCAGCACCGCCTGTGAAAACTGCTCGTTTTTCATCGGTTGAACAGGCCTTTCAATGCGTCTTTGAGCTTGGGATTAACCTTGTCGAGTTTCTCTTCCAGCTTCTCGTTCAGGCGATTGCCGGCCGCCTTGAGGGCGACCTGGCCGAGGCCGTCCTTGTCCAGGCGGCAGGCCTTGGCGCCCAGCTCCAGCGGGCCACGGCAACGCAGCGGTACCTCAATGCCCTGGAAGTTGGCGCCGACCTGGCAAGCCGGGTCCGGCACGTCGCGCTTGTCGCCTTCAACGATGATGCCGACGCGGTAGTCCATACCCAGCACACGTAAATCCACATCACCGTTGCCGTTGAGCGTCAGGCCAGGAATGCGCACTTTCAGGTCGGGGTTGCTGGCCACGCCGTTACGGAACGTGAGGTTGCCGCGCAGTTCCTGGAAGGGCGTGTCCTTGCCGCCTGGCGTGGTGCTCAGGGTCTTGCGGTTGAGCAGGGCGATGCCGGTACACAGTTGCTGCTCAATGTTGGCATTGAGCAGCACACCGTTGTTGATCACGAGGCTGGCGGTGCCGTTGAGGCTGTCGATCAGGGCCTTCTGGCTGTTGCCGCGGCCGCTGAGGTTGCTGTCGAGGGTGAGCTGGCCTTTGACCGGCGGAGTTTTCCCTTGGGCCTGCAGGATGCGTTCAACAGGTACCTGCTTGATGTGGCTTTGCAGGGCCAGCACTGGCGTGTCCTGGCGCACGTCGAGTGTGCCGTTGGCCTGGAACGTGCCGTTGTAGAGACCGCCGCTAAGGGTGTCGAGCTTGAGTTGCCCGTCAATGCCGGAGGCTTTAAGCACCGCATTTTGAATGGGCAATTGGCTAAGGGT
Organism: Pseudomonas sp. BTN1; assembly: GCF_001907715.1. Taxonomy (NCBI): domain Bacteria; kingdom Pseudomonadati; phylum Pseudomonadota; class Gammaproteobacteria; order Pseudomonadales; family Pseudomonadaceae; genus Pseudomonas; species Pseudomonas sp. BTN1. Next base: position 2,287 of record NZ_MPBM01000009.1, read on the forward strand.
CAGCTCGCCAAAGGTCAGGTCTGCATTCACGTCCAGGCTGCGCAGGCGCGTCAGCGGCAGCAGTTTGTCATTGCTCCAGGCACCTTTGGTCGGCGCCTCGGGCAATGGTGTGTTGCCGCCTGCCGCCATGGCGCCGGCCTCGCTGCTCTGTACTTCGGCCTGGCGTGCAGCGGTTGCACCTTTGGCGGCTTCGGATTTGGCCGGCAGGTAATTGTCGGCATTGAAGGTATCGCCCTTGAGCTGCACACGCAGGGACTGCTTGGCGAAATCATCCACGGCGACGCGGCCGGTGAAGGTGCTGCCATCGAGCTTCAGGTTCAGGTCTTCCAGGGCGACGCTGGTGGGCGTGCCCTTGAGGCGGCTCACCAGCTCGACCTTGCTCAGGCTACCTGGGGCCATGGCTGGCAGTGGGTGGCCGATGCTCTCAAGAAACTTGGCCAGGTCAAACTGGGCAACCGACAGGGCGCCGCTGATCTGCGGGGTTTTGTCCAGGTCATTGGCTTTCAATTCGCCCAAGGCGCGCAATTGGTTGGCCGCCAGTTTCAGGTTGGTCCATTCGGCGACGTTGGCCGCCAGGTCCACCAGCAGTTGGCCCTGGGTAGAGAAGCTCACGGTCTTGCCTTGCAGCGGCTCGCCGGTGGCTTCACCGCTTAAGCGCATGTCTTCGAACTGGTAGCGCTTAAGGGCCCGCTGGATGCGCAAGTTGCCGTTCAGCTCGGTCTTGACCCGCATCAGCGGCTGGTTGCTACCCAGGAACGCCGTGAGTTTCAGCGGAATGCTGGCGCCTTCGTGGATGGCTCCGGCGCTCAGTTGGATGCTCTCGGCACTCAATTGCTTGCCGGTCTGTTCATCGGTGTACTCAACACGAGCGTTGTTGATGGTCAGGCTGTCGATGTCCAGGCGGATCGGCTGCGGCGGCTTTTCCGGCTTGGTTTCAGCCACGGGTTCGACTGGCGCGGGAGCGGGGGTGCCTGTGGTTTCGTCGGGCAGGTTCTTGCCGATGTCTTCCCAGTTGCCGTGGCCCTGTTTGTCGCGGTTCAGGCGCAGGTTCAAGCCCTCGACACGCACATCGCTCATCTGCACTTCGCGGCGCAGCAGTGGCAGTACGCGTACCGACAGGCCGAGCATCTGCAAGTCGGCGAAAGGTTGGGTGGGTGCGGTCAGGGTCGCGACGCTGGCCTCGTGCAGTTCCAGGCCCAGCCAGGGGAAAAGGCTCCAGCCGATATCGCCATTGAGCGTCAGCTCGATGTGGGCCTTGTCGCGGGCTATCTGGCGAATTTCTTCTTTGTAGTCGTTGGGATCGAAAAGGTGGGTCAGGGCAAAGCCGAGCGCCACAATGATCAGCAACAGCCCCAGAAGTACCAGACCCAGGATTTTGCCGAACGCTTTCATGGGCGAGTCCTTGTATGTCGAATTCAAAATTTAGCCGCAGAGTATAACGCCCGAAGGCCGGCGTCAGTTCACGGATCGTTACATTGTATCCACCGGCGTGGAAATGGGATTTTGACGTCAGAAAAATACAGATAATCCAAAAAAGGTAGTGGCAGTTTGATTTTTCTGTCATCCACTGGTGCTAATCTCTGCACGTTCGTCCGCCTTCTGCGACTTAAGGTCGCGCCTAAAAGGGAGCTTCACTCAACAAAACGGCCACGCTTTGCGTGCAAGGCCGAGGGAGAGAGCGCCTGACGGACGCATACCAATAACTGGGGGAAACACCAATGAGCACTAGCACTGTGGCCGGCACTGCCGCCGCACAGCCTGCGTTCCTGTCCAAGGAGCGCATCATCGCCAAGCCGGGCTTCAACCGCTGGCTGGTTCCACCGGCCGCCCTGGCCATCCACCTGTGCATCGGCATGGCCTACGGCTTCTCGGTGTTCTGGCTGCCGTTGTCCAAGGCGCTGGGTATCACCGCACCGGTGGCCTGCGCGCCGGACATGAGCTTTATCGCCCAAGTCTTCTCGTCCCAATGTGACTGGCCCATCTCCATGCTGGGCTGGATCTACACCCTGTTCTTCATCTTCCTGGGCTGCTCGGCAGCGATCTGGGGCGGCTGGCTGGAACATGCGGGGCCACGCAAGGCCGGCGTTGTCTCGGCGTTGTGCTGGTGCGGTGGCCTGCTGATCTCGGCGCTGGGTATCTATACCCACCAGATCTGGCTGATGTGGATCGGCTCCGGTGTCATTGGCGGTATCGGCCTGGGCCTGGGCTATATCTCGCCCGTTTCGACCTTGATCAAGTGGTTCCCGGACAAGCGCGGCATGGCGACCGGCATGGCGATCATGGGCTTCGGCGGCGGCGCGATGGTGGGTGCGCCCCTGGCTGCGGCACTGATGGGCCATTTCTCTTCGCCCACCAGCGTGGGCGTATGGCAGAGCTTTGTGGTCATGGCGGCGATTTATTTCGTGTTCATGATCGGTGGCGCCCTGCTGTATCGCGTACCGCCGACCGGCTGGAAGCCTGAGGGCTGGACCGCGCCGGCGAAAAAAGCCAGCAATGCGATGATCACTCACCGTCACGTGCATGTGAATGTGGCGTGGAAAACCCCGCAGTTCCGCCTGGTATGGCTGGTGCTGTGCCTGAACGTGTCTGCCGGTATCGGCATCTTGGGCATGGCCTCGCCGCTGCTGCAGGAAGTGTTCGGCGGCAAGTTGTTGGGTGTTGATGTGCCATTCGGCCAATTGGATGCGGGCCAGTTGGCCTCCATTGCAGCCATTGCCGCTGGTTTTACCGGCCTGTTGAGCCTGTTCAACATCGGTGGCCGGTTCTTCTGGGCCTCGTTCTCTGACTACCTGGGGCGTAAAAATACCTACTTCGTGTTCTTCGCCCTGGGCTTTGCCCTGTACGCGCTGATCCCGAACCTGGGGCATCTGGGCAACGTGGCGCTGTTTGTGGCGGCGTTCTGCATCATCCTGTCGATGTACGGCGGTGGTTTTGCCACGGTTCCGGCCTACCTGGCCGACCTGTTCGGCACCCAGATGGTTGGCGCGATCCACGGTCGCCTGTTGACCGCCTGGGCCGCTGCGGGCGTGTTGGGCCCGGTGCTGGTGAACTACCTGCGTGAATACCAGTTGAGCATCGGCGTTGAACGCGCCGCGGCCTACGACATCACCTTGTACATCCTCGCCGGCTTGCTGGTGCTGGGCTTCATCTGCAACCTGCTGGTGCGCCCGGTGGCCGATAAGTACTTCATGACTGATGCAGAACTTGCCGCCGAACAGGCGCTGGGCCATGACAAAGGTGCCGATGCCACCACCGTGCTGGAGTGGAAGGCCTCCGCCGCCAGCAAGCCGCTGGCGATTGCCGCGTGGCTGGTAGTGGGTATTCCGCTGGCGTGGGGTGTGTGGGTGACCCTGCAGAAGACGGCGGTACTGTTCCACTGACACCGCAATAAGGGTGGGCCCGGCTCCTGTGGGGCCGGGCTAATGTGGGAGCTGGCTTGCCTGCGATACAGGCACCTCGGTGTACCAGTTGCCTCGCAGTGATGCTATCGCAGGCAAGCCAGCTCCCACAAAAGCCAGCTCCCACATAAGCCCATGCTCACATGTATGCACATGTCTATCCCCGACATTCCTCGCTCCAACTCGTCAGTCTTATCCCCTTCGTTGTTTCTGTTTAGCGCCTGCGCCCCTATAATGGCTGCCTTTTTCGCCCAATGATTTTGCGGAGCTGGTGATGGCCGAACGTAAGGCATCTGTCGAGCGCGACACTCTGGAAACCCAGATCAAAGCCTCGATCAACCTGGATGGCACCGGAAAGGCCCGATTCGATATCGGTGTCCCTTTTCTTGAGCACATGCTGGACCAGATCGCCCGTCACGGGCTGATCGACCTGGATATCGTCGGCAAAGGCGACCTGCATATCGACGACCACCACATGGTGGAAGACGTGGGCATCACCCTCGGCCAGGCGTTTGCCAAGGCCATCGGCGACAAAAAAGGCATCCGTCGCTACGGCCATGCCTATGTCCCGTTGGATGAAGCGCTGTCCCGGGTGGTCATCGACTTCTCCGGCCGCCCGGGTTTGCAGATGCACGTGCCTTACACCCGCGCGAACGTGGGCCGTGGCTTTGACGTCGACCTGTTCCAGGAATTCTTCCAGGGCTTTGTCAACCACGCACTGGTCAGCCTGCACATCGACAACCTGCGCGGCACCAACACCCACCACCAGATCGAAACCGTGTTCAAGGCTTTCGGCCGCGCGTTGCGCATGGCTGTGGAAGTCGATGAGCGCATGGGCGGGCAAATGCCGTCGACCAAGGGCGTTCTGTAATGCAGACGGTCGCGGTTATCGATTACGGCATGGGTAACCTGCACTCGGTGGCCAAGGCCCTTGAGCATGTAGGTGCCGGCAAGGTGCTGATCACCAGCGATGCCAACGTGATTCGCGAAGCCGACCGCGTGGTGTTCCCCGGCGTTGGCGCGATTCGCGATTGCATGGCCGAGATCCGCCGCCTGGGCTTTGACAGCCTGGTGCGCGAAGTCAGCCAGGACCGCCCCTTCCTCGGTATCTGCGTGGGCATGCAAGCTTTGCTCGACAGCAGTGAAGAGAACGGCGGTGTCGACTGCATCGGGGTGTTTCCGGGCCAGGTGAAGTTCTTCGGCAAAGACCTGCATGAAGAGGGCGAGCACCTCAAAGTCCCGCACATGGGCTGGAACGAAGTGCGCCGCACCGTCGACCACCCGCTGTGGCACGACATCCCGGACATGGCGCGTTTCTACTTCGTGCACAGCTACTATATCGCCGCCGGTAACCCGCGCCAGGTGGTGGGTGGCGGGCATTACGGCGTCGACTTTGCCGCCGCGCTGGCCGATGGTTCGCGCTTTGCCGTGCAGTTCCACCCGGAGAAGAGTCATACCCATGGCCTGCAATTGCTGCAGAACTTCGCCGCGTGGGATGGTCGCTGGTAATGGCCAAGAAACCGAAGCCGCCGATCTTGAACCTCACGCCCGAGCAGGAGCGTGCGGCCACCGACAAGATCAAACGTTTCATGGAAGACCGCTTCGAGCTCAAGCTGGGTTCGTTCGAGGTCGCCGAGATTCTTGAGCTGTTCACCACCGAAGTGGCGCCGCATTATTACAACAGGGCGGTTTTCGACACGCAGACGCTCCTTAAGGAAAGGTTCGAAAGCATCGAAAGCGACTTGTGGTCGCTTGAGAAACCCTGATTTCCCAAGCATTGCTGAATATCGAATAAGGTTTGCCAGATGCTGATTATCCCCGCTATCGATCTCAAGGACGGCGCTTGTGTCCGCTTGCGCCAAGGCCGCATGGAAGATTCCACGGTGTTCTCCGATGACCCGGTGAGCATGGCTGCCAAATGGGTAGAAGGGGGCTGCCGTCGTCTGCATCTGGTGGACCTGAACGGTGCCTTCGAAGGCCAGCCGGTCAATGGCGAGGTGGTCACCGCCATTGCCAAGCGCTACCCGAACCTGCCGATCCAGATCGGCGGCGGTATCCGCTCCCTGGAGACCATCGAGCACTACGTGAAAGCGGGCGTGAGTTACGTGATCATCGGCACCAAGGCCGTGAAAGACCCAGCCTTCGTCGCCGAAGCCTGCCGCGCGTTCCCGGGCAAAGTGATCGTAGGCCTGGATGCCAAGGATGGCTTCGTCGCTACCGATGGCTGGGCTGAAATCAGCACCGTGCAAGTGATCGACCTGGCCAAGCAGTTCGAAGCCGACGGCGTGTCCGCCATCGTTTATACCGACATCGCCAAAGACGGCATGATGCAGGGCTGCAACGTACCCTTCACCGCAGCCCTGGCAGCGGCCACGAAGATTCCGGTGATCGCTTCCGGCGGCATCCACAACCTGGGCGACATCAAGTCGCTGCTGGACGCCAAGGCGCCTGGGATCATCGGCGCCATCACCGGCCGTGCGATCTATGAAGGCACCCTGGACGTCGCCGAAGCCCAGGCTTACTGCGATGCCTACAACGGCTGAGGACTGACCATGGCGCTGGCCAAACGCATCATCCCTTGCCTGGACGTCGACAACGGTCGCGTGGTCAAGGGCGTCAAGTTCGAGAACATTCGTGACGCCGGCGACCCGGTGGAAATTGCCCGTCGCTACGATGAGCAAGGTGCCGACGAGATTACCTTTCTCGACATCACTGCCAGCGTCGATGGCCGCGATACCACGCTGCATACCGTCGAGCGCATGGCCAGCCAGGTGTTTATCCCGCTGACCGTGGGTGGCGGAGTGCGCACCGTGCAAGACATCCGCAATCTGCTCAATGCCGGTGCGGACAAGGTCTCGATCAACACCGCCGCCGTGTTCAACCCTGAGTTTGTCGGCGAAGCCGCGCAACACTTCGGCTCGCAATGCATCGTGGTGGCTATCGACGCCAAGAAGGTCTCCGGCCCGGGTGAAACCCCGCGCTGGGAGATCTTCACCCACGGCGGGCGCAAGCCTACCGGGCTGGACGCGGTGGAGTGGGCGATGAAGATGGAAGGCCTGGGCGCCGGTGAAATCCTGCTGACCAGCATGGACCAGGACGGCATGAAAAACGGTTTCGACCTGGGCGTCACCCGCGCCATCAGTGATGCCCTGGGCATCCCGGTGATCGCGTCGGGCGGCGTCGGCAACCTGCAACACTTGGCCGATGGCGTGCTCGAAGGCCATGCCAGCGCGGTGCTGGCGGCGAGTATTTTTCACTTTGGTGAATACACCGTGCCCGAGGCCAAGGCCTATATGGCGGCGCGCGGTATCGTCGTGCGCTAAACGCTGCTGGACACCATGGCAGGCTCGCGGCACTCTCTGCGCTTGCCATGGATTCCGGTAGCCTTCATGTTCAAACACCTGCTGCTCGCCCTCGCCAGTTCCTCCATGTTCATGGCGGCTACGGCACACGCCGAACAACCGTCTGACGCCTCCCTGGTGTTGTTGACGGAAAATTTCCCGCCCTACAACATGGCGAAAAACGGCAAGAACTTCGCCAAGGACGAGAACATCGAAGGCATCGCCGTAGACATCATGCGCGAAACCTTCCAGCGTGCCGGCATTTCCTACAACCTGACCCTGCGCTTCCCGTGGGAACGAATCTACAAGCTCGCCCTGGAAAAACCCGGTTACGGTGTGTTTGTGATGGCGCGTCTGCCAGACCGTGAAGCCTTGTTCAAATGGGTCGGCCCCATCGGCCCGGATGATTGGGTAATGTTGGCCAAGGCCGACAGCAAGATTCAGCTAGAAAGCCTGGAGCAAGCGCGCCGCTACAAGATTGGCGCCTACAAAGGCGATGCCATTGCCGAAAGCCTCGACAAGCAGGGGCTCAAGCCGATGGTCGCCCTGCGTGACCAGGACAATGCGCAAAAGCTCATGGAAGGTCAGATCGACCTGTGGGCCACCGGCGATCCTGCCGGGCGTTACCTGGCGCGGCAGGTGGGGGTGAACGGGCTCAAGACGGTGTTGCGGTTCAACAGTGCGCAGCTTTACCTGGCGTTGAACAAGGACGTGCCGGATGAGGTGGTGGCCAGGCTCCAGGCCGCATTGGATGAGTTACGCAACAGCGGCCGTATAGACGAAATCATGGCGCGTTACCTCTGAAGTCGGCAGGATGAACACGATCAACAATGTGGGAGCGGGGTTGCCGCGATAGCAATGGATCAGCCAATACCTGTGTGACCGACACTCCGCCATCGCGGGCAAGCCCGCTCCCACAGTAGATCTTTGCGATCTTCCTTAACGGTAAATACCGTCCTTGCCATGCCCGGCCATCGCCCGATTACTGCGCACGCTGATCATCAACTTGATATCGATCCACTCCACGCCCTGGGCCTTGAGCTTGGGCAATTCGCGCTCCAGCACCGCCAGCGTCTGTGGGTAAGGATGCCCGATCATGACTGCCGAACCCTGCTTGTGCGCCAGTTTGATCGCGGTCTGCAGTTGCGTGGTAATCGCCGCCTCGGTGCGTTCGTCATCGAGAAATACATCCCGCGACACATGGGCCAAACCGATCTTCTGTGCCTCGGCGGCGGCGACGGTTTGCGCACTGGTGCGGCTGTCGACGAAGAACTTGTGACGCCGTTGCAACTCACCCATCAGCCAGGCCATCGCTACCGGTTGTGCAGTCATGCGGCTGCCCATGTGGTTGTTGATACCGGCGGTGTAGGGCACGGCTTCAAATGCCGCGTCCAGGCGCTTGCCCAGTTCTTCGATGGACAGCTCCGGGTGCCAGGCGAATGGGCCGGTGGCCGGGTCCATAGGCATGTGCAGGATCACGATCTTGCCAGCCTTGTGGGCCTCACGGGCGAATTCGGCGGCGTGGGGCGTGTCCGGCATGATGGCGGCGGTCACCGGGCCGGGTAGCGCAAGCACGCGACGATCCCGAGGCAGGTTTTGCCCCAGGTCGTCGATGATAAGCGTCAGGTAGGCTTTGTGCGGTTCGCCGGCAGGGGCCGCTTGAGCGACCCCTGCCAGGCTGCACAGCACAGCGAAGATCAGGGCAAAGCGCATGATCAACGGCTGCGGGTGATGCTCAAGCCCTTGAGCAGGCTGAGTGCCTGGGCCAGTTGGTAGTCATCGTCCTGGGGCATCGGCTTGGCCTTGGCGCGGCTGCCGGTTGGCTGGTCGGCGCCGCCGTTGCCATTGCCCAGGTGACCTTGCAGATCGGCCTCTTTGTAGTATTCGCCATCGATCTCGTTGGTGATCTTGGCGCGGCGTACTTCGATGTCCGGCACGATGCCCTGGGCCTGGATCGAGCGGCCGTTGGGCGTGTAGTACAGCGCCGTGGTGATCTTCAGCGCACGCTCGTTGTTCAGCGGCAATACGGTCTGCACCGAGCCTTTGCCGAAGCTGGTGGTGCCCATCAGCACGCCGCGCTTGAGGTCTTGCAGGGCGCCGGCGACGATTTCCGAGGCCGAGGCGCTGCCGCCGTTGATCAGCACCGCCAACGGCACGTTTTCGCTCAAGTCGTTGCCGGTGGCCGAGAAGCGCAGTTCGGAGTTGGCAATCCGGCCTTTGGTATAAACGATCAGGCCCTTGGTGACAAAGTGGTCGACCACTTCAACCGCCGACTGCAACACGCCGCCTGGGTTGTTACGCAGGTCAAGCACGATGCCGTTGAGCTTCTTGCCGTTGTCTTTGCGCAGCTTGGCCAGGGCCTTGGCCACTTCGTCGCCGGTCTTGACCTGGAACTGGGTGATACGGATGTAACCGTAGCCCGACTCCAGCAACTGGCTCTTCACGCTCTTGACCGTGATGGTCGCACGGGCCAGGGTCACGTCAAACGGGTTGCCGCCGTCGCGTACCAGGGTGAGGGTGATCTTCTGGCCGAGCTTGCCGCGCATCTTGTCGACGGCTTCGGTCATGGTCTGGCCACGGGTCGGCTGGCCATTGATCTTCACGATCAGGTCGCCGGCCTGGATGCCGGCCTTGGACGCTGGGGTGTCGTCGATGGGCGAGACCACTTTGATCTGGCCGTCTTCGGAGCCCACTTCGATGCCCAGGCCGCCGAACTCACCACTGGTGCTTTCCTGCAGCTCGGCGAAATCTTCCGGGCCCAGGTAGGCGGAGTGCGGGTCGAGGTTGCTGAGCATGCCCTTGATGGCATTTTCCAGCAGGGCCTTGTCGTCTACGGGTTCGACATACGCTGCCTTGATCCGGTCCATGACCTCGGCAAAGGTGCGCAGCTCGTCCAGCGGCAATGGCGCCTTGGTCGTCGCAGCCATGGCAGGTGCAGCCGGTGCGGCCTGGTCGGCAAAAGCCAGAGGCGCGCCGATCACCAGAGCGATCGTCAGGGCCAGCGAAGTGAGGCGGGACAAATGCAGCATGTCGAACGAACTCCTAATGTAGATGCGACCCTATCCTTGGGACCGGCACCATTGTGCAGGGTCGCTCGGGCGGCCCTGCTGACGAATAGCAAAGTACAGCGCCGGGGTGTCCTGGCCACCACTGTTACCGACAGTGGAGATGGATTCACCGGCTTTTACAACATCACCTGCCGACTTGAGTAGTGTCTGATTGTGGCCGTAAAGGCTCAAATAGCCATTACCGTGGTCAAGAATCACCAGCAAGCCGGCGCCCCGCAACCAATCGGCGAACACCACGCGCCCACCATGCACGGCGTGGACCTGGCTGCCGGCAGAGGCGCTGATCATCACGCCATCCCACTTGGCACGGGTGTCATCGCCACGGGTTTCCCCAAAGCGTGCCAGTAATCGACCATCAACCGGCCATGGAAGTTTGCCCCGAGCTGAAGCAAAAGGGCCACCGAACGACTCGCCACTGCTGGAAACCAGCGGGCCAGGGGCTGCACGCGCCGGTTTGCGCGGGGCCGGAGCGTCGCTGGTGGCAGCCAGTTCGGCCTCACGCTGACGCTTTTTTTCGGCTTCCTGCTGGGCGATCAGCGCTTTTTGCCGCGCTTCTTCGGCCTCGCGTGCCTGGCGGGCCAGGGTTTCTTCGATAGTCTTGAGGACTTTGGCCAGGTCGGCCTGGTCCTGCTCGCGTGCCTGGAGCTTGGCGTCGCGGGCTTTTACGTCGCTGTTGAGCTTGGCCAGGGCCTGCTGGCGTTCCTTGCGCACCTTGTCCAACTGATCACGCTGGGTGTCGAGGGCGGTTTTCTGGTCGAGCAGTTGCGATTGCTGGTCGGCAATCTCCTGCTCGACATTGGCCAATTGGCGCAGGGTTTCGTTAAACCCCTTCAATTGCGCCAGGCGTGCCTGGCTCAGGTAGTCGTAATAGGTGAGGGTACGGGCGAATTTTTCCGGGTTCTGCTGGTTGAGCAGCAGCTTGAGGTACTCCTGGCGTCCGCTCTGGTACGCGGCACGGGCCTGGATCGCGATCAGGCGTTGCTGTTCAACGCGTGCGCTCTGGAGTTTTTTTTTCTCAGCGTCGAGTCGCTCCAGTTCCGACTCGCTCTTCTTTAGTTCTTTTTGCAGCTCCTGGACCTGCTTCTCCAGCTTGCCCATCTCGGTTTCCGTGCCGCGCAGGTCTTTCTGCACCCCGGATTTTTCTTCCTGGAGCTTGCCGAGCAGTTTTTTCAGCTCGGTAATGTCCTGACGCGTAGCGTCCAACTGTTGTTGGGTTTGTGCGCGCTCATCGGCAAATGCCGGTTGGAGCAGGCAGACAAGAGCAAGGGTGATCAAGGCGCGAAGCATAGAGGCGGGCGACACCAGGGGAAAAGGACGGCCTAGTATGCCCGCCAAGCGCTGCAAAAAAAACGCCCAATTGGGGCGGTAGGGCAAGATAGCCGCCGAGTGGCGATGGTATGGCAAAAAGACATCTATCAAACACCACAAAACCAATGTGGGAGCGGGCTTGCCCGCGATTGCGGTGGGTCAGCGACATAGATGTCGACTGATTAGCCGCTATCGCGGGCAAGCCCGCTCCCACACTGTTTTGTGGCGCACTTTGGATCAGACCAGGATCGAGGTCCCGGTCATCTCCTTCGGTTGCTCCAGCCCCATCAGTTTCAGCATGGTCGGCGCCACATCCGCCAGCACGCCACCTTCCCGCACTTTCAGGTCACGTTTGCCGACATAGATGAACGGTACCGGCTCGGTGGTGTGGGCTGTGTGAGCCTGACCAGTGGATTCGTCGGACATCTGTTCGCAGTTGCCATGGTCAGCGGTGATCAGTGCTTCGCCACCGACTTTGTCCAGCGCATCCACGATGCGGCCAACACATTTATCCAGGCATTCCACGGCCTTGACCGCCGCTTCCAGGTTGCCGCTGTGGCCAACCATGTCGCCGTTGGCGTAGTTGACGACGATCACGTCGTAACGCTGGTGATCAATGGCGTCGACGATCTTGTCGGTCACTTCCGGTGCGCTCATTTCCGGCTGCAAGTCGTAGGTAGCGACTTTTGGCGACGGGATCAGGATGCGCTCTTCGCCGGGGAACGGCTCTTCGCGGCCACCGGAGAAGAAGAACGTCACGTGGGCGTATTTCTCGGTTTCGGCGATGCGCAGCTGGGTCTTGCCGTTTTTAGCCAGGTAGTCGCCCAGCACGTTCTCCAGGCTGCCCGGGGCGAATGCCGACGGGGCCGGGATGTTGGCGGCGTATTGGGTAAGCATGACGAACTCGACCTTTGGCTGGCGTGCGCGCTCGAAGTCCTTGAAGCCTTCATCGACGAACACATGGCTCAGTTCACGGGCGCGGTCGGCGCGGAAGTTCATGAACACCATGGCGTCGCCGTCTTCGACCTTCACCGGCTCGCCGATGGTGGTGGCCTTGACGAACTCATCGCTCTCGCCACGGGCGTAGGCTGCTTCCAGGCCTTCCTGGGCGGTGGCCGCGTTGAATTCGGCCTGGCCTTCGACGATCAGGTTGTAGGCCTGGGCGACACGGTCCCAGCGGTTATCGCGGTCCATGGCGAAGTAACGGCCCACCAGGCTGGCGATGCGGCCCTTGCCCAAGGCGGCGAAGGTGGCGTCGAGCAGCTCGATCGACGATTGCGCGCTTTTGGGCGGTGTGTCGCGGCCGTCGAGGAAGGCGTGCAGGTAGATCTTGTCGGCACCGCGCTTGAACGCCAGTTCGGCCATGGCGACCAAGTGATCCTGATGGCTATGTACGCCGCCGTCCGACAACAGGCCCATGAAGTGCACGGCTTTACCGGCGGCGACGGCTTTATCGACCGCCGCGCAGATGGTCGGGTTCTCGAAAAACTCACCCTCGCGGATCGCTTTGGTCACACGCGTGAAGTCTTGATATACCACTCGTCCGGCGCCGAGGTTCATGTGGCCGACTTCCGAGTTACCCATCTGGCCGTCCGGCAGGCCCACGTCCATGCCGGAACCTGAGATCAAACCGTTGGGAACCGTTGCAGTCAGGCGGTCCAGCACGGGCTTGTTGGCCGAGTACACGGCGTTGTCGTGGTGGCTTTCACTGTGTCCGAAGCCATCGAGAATTATCAGGACCAAAGGTTTAGGCGTGGTAGTCATAGATCCTCTCGCGGCGGTAATAAAGGAAGACAATGGAAAAGGGAGTGGCAGTTTAAAGCGAAGTTCCGAGCGCGTCACCGCTTTACGGGGGTTGGCCCTCCTTGGCGGCTGTGTATACTTACCGCCATTTTAACGCCCTGGAACCTCCTTGATGGTTGATCACCTGATTGCATTTGCCACTGCCCACTACCTGCTCGTGGGTGCCTTCGTCATCCTGCTGGCGCTGCTGATCGCGCATGAACTGAGCCGCGGTGGTCGCAGCCTGAGCACGTCGGAGCTGACCGCGCTGGTCAACAAGGATGAGGCCGTTGTCGTCGATATTCGCCCGGCCAAGGATTATGCCGCTGGCCACATCGTTGGTGCCCTGAACATTCCTCAGGACAAGCTGATCGCGCGCTTGGCCGAGCTGGAAAAATACAAGGCCAAGACCATTATCCTGGTCGACGCCCAAGGCCAGCACTCGGGCACCCACGCCCGCGAGATGCTCAAGACCGGCTTCACCGCCGCCAAGCTGTCGGGTGGTATCAGCAGCTGGCGTGGCGATAACCTGCCGTTGGTGAAGTGATATGAGCCAGGTTGTCGTATATTCCAGCGATTATTGCCCGTTTTGCATTCGAGCCAAGCAGCTGCTGCAGAGCAAGAAGGTCGCCTTCGAAGAGATCAAGGTTGATGGCAAGCCTCAGGTGCGCGCCGAAATGGCCCAGAAGGCTGGCCGCACGTCGGTCCCGCAGATCTGGATCGGCACCCGGCATATCGGTGGTTGCGATGACCTGTTCGCTCTGGAGCGCGCCGGTAAACTTGATGCGCTGCTGTCCGTCTGACTGCCAACCCCTTAAGAACCCCAAGATAAAGAAGGATCTGCGATGACTGATCAACAGAATACCGAAGCAGCAGAAGCTCAAGGCCCACAGTTTTCGCTGCAGCGCATCTACGTGCGCGACCTGTCGTTCGAAGCGCCGAAAAGCCCGGCGATCTTCCGTCAGGAATGGACCCCAAGCGTTGCGCTGGACCTGAACACCCGTCAGAAAGCCCTGGAAGGCGACTTCCACGAAGTCGTGCTGACCCTGTCGGTCACCGTCAAGAATGGTGAAGAGGTCGCTTTCATCGCTGAAGTGCAACAGGCCGGTATCTTCCTGATCCAGGGCCTGGACGAAGCGTCCATGAGCCACACCCTGGGCGCGTTCTGCCCGAACATCCTGTTCCCGTATGCCCGTGAGACCCTGGACAGCCTGGTCACCCGTGGTTCGTTCCCGGCCCTGATGCTGGCCCCGGTGAACTTCGATGCCCTGTACGCCCAAGAGCTGCAGCGCATGCAACAGGAAGGCGCTCCGACCGTTCAATGATTTTTTGAGCGGCGCCGATCAAAAATGTGGGAGCGGGCTTGGGTGGGAACTGGCTTGCCTGCGATAGCATCACTGCGGTGTGACTGACACACCGAGGTGCCTGCATCGCGGGCAAGCCCGGCTCCCACCCAGGCCCCCTCCCACATTTGTTTTGCGTTTTATTTAAAGCCCAGTTGTCGCCAGCCTTCGTAAACAGCGACGGCCACGGTGTTCGACAGGTTCAGGCTGCGGCAGCCTTCACGCATCGGCAAGCGCAGGCGATGGCCATCGGGCAATGCGTCAAGCACCTCGGCCGGCAGGCCTCGGCTCTCCGGGCCGAACAGGAACGCGTCGCCCTCGGCAAAGCTGGCATCATGAAACGGCCGCGAGCCCTTGGTGGTGAACGCGAACAGCCGAGGGTGGCCCAGGCTCTCCAGGCAACTGGCGAGGTCGGCATGGCGCTTGAGGGTGGCGTACTCGTGGTAGTCCAGCCCGGCACGGCGCAGGCGCTTGTCGTCCATGTCAAAGCCCAACGGCTCGATCAAATGCAGGTGGCAGCCACTGTTGGCGCACAGCCTGATAACGTTGCCGGTATTCGGCGGAATTTCTGGTTGAAAAAGGATGACGTGAAACATGCACGGCTCCGAAGGCAAAGATGCGCTGCATTCTACCCCCGAAGACGACCCGAGACCGAAGCTATTGCCGAGGGTGTTGGGCTCATTGGCGATTGTCGGCTTGATGATTGGCTTGATGATCGGTCGCTTGACCACCCCCGAGCCGCTTGAGCTGCAACAGGTAGAACCTGCGGCGGATGGTTTGGTGGTGTGGTTCAACGACGAACCCAAGCTGCACGGCGAGCATATCGACGGCACCGTGGCGTTGCTGTTTGACGCCCAGGGCAAGGCTGCCAGCGGGCAGCTCAAGGTCAATGACAAGGACGTGAATTGGCGCATCCGCAAGACCGACGCTGGCCTGCTGCTGAATCTGGTGGCGGCTCGGCCGTTGCGTGGGGAGTGGAGCGGTGCAGAGGTCGATGGCCGCTGGCGGCTGGAGATCCATCTCCAAGAGCAATAAAAGAGGGAGTTCCCGGCCTGCCTGTACCAGGGCTCCCAAAACGGGGTGAAGCCTAAGGCTTCGGTGTTAAAGAGGGGATTCTCGGCCTGCCTGTACCAAGGTCCCCGAAACTGGGTAGTACTGAGGTTATTGCAGGGGGCGTGCCAAAACTTGCAATTGCTGCTGGAAAAAAAATGCCAAAAAGCGCAAAGCCCCGGAATACGGGGCTTTGATTGTTTCTGCTGCCAAGAAATTTGTAGCGAAAGCGATATGCAGGTTTTCTGGTCTGTGCTCAATGCCGGTTCATCGTGCATTGAAGCGGTGCACAGTCTGCAGGCATTGCACAAAACCAATGTGGGAGCTGGCTTGCCTGCGATGACGGCGTGTCAGCCCTATACCGGGTGACTGACACACCGTCATCGCGGGCAAGCCAGGCTCCCACACGGGGCCTTCAGCGGTCTTGGGGTTCAGGCTTCATCACCCTCATCATCATCCCCACCATCCACCTTCATCCCCAGTTCCTTGATCTTGCGCGTCAGGGTATTGCGCCCCCAACCCAGCAGCACGGCGGCATCACGGCGGCGGCCGGCGGTGTGTTTGAGCGCGGTCTCGATCATGATCCGCTCGAACGCTGGCACGGCGCTGTCCAGCAGGTTCGACTGGCCGCGTGCCAAGGCCTGGTCGGCCCATTGGCGCAGCGCCTGTTCCCAGTTGGTCACGGGAGCCGAGTCCTGCGGCAGGCTCAGCAGCTCCGGCGGCAGGTCGCTGATGTGCACTTCGCGCCCGGAGGCCATTACGGTGATCCAGCGGCAGGTGTTCTCCAGCTGGCGCACGTTGCCGGGCCACGGCAGATTCTTGAGGTATTCCTCGGTCTCGCTTTTGAGCAGCTTGGGCTCCACCGCCAGCTCCAGGGCGGCGCGGCTGAGGAAATGGCGGGCGAGGGTAGGGATATCTTCGCGGCGGTCCGACATGCGCGGAATGTGGATGCGGATCACGTTGAGGCGGTGGAACAAGTCCTCACGGAATTTACCCGCATGCACCAGTGTTTCCAGGTTCTGGTGGGTGGCCGCGATGATGCGCACATCCACCTTCACCGGCGTATGCCCGCCCACACGATAGAACTCGCCGTCAGCCAGCACCCGCAGCAAGCGAGTCTGAGTATCGGCCGGCATGTCGCCGATCTCATCGAGGAACAGCGTGCCGCCGTCCGCCTGTTCAAAGCGTCCGCGACGCAGGTTGGCTGCCCCGGTGAACGCGCCTTTTTCATGGCCGAACAGCTCGGACTCCATCAAATCCTTGGGAATCGCCGCCATATTCAGTGCGATAAACGGCGAGGCCGCTCGAGGGCTGTGGCGGTGCAGGGCGTGGGCCACCAGTTCTTTACCGGTCCCCGATTCGCCATTGATCAACACAGTGATGTTGGAGTGGCTCAAGCGCCCGATGGCGCGAAACACTTCCTGCATCGCCGGCGCTTCCCCGATGATTTCCGGGGTGCGGGTCAGGGTCGGCGGCGCTTCCTGGTTCTGTTGTTCCTGGGCGTGCTGGTTGGCGCGCTTGACCAGCGCCACCGCCTCATCCACATCGAATGGCTTGGGCAGGTATTCAAAGGCGCCGCCCTGATAGGACGCGACAGCGCTGTCCAGGTCCGAGTGGGCGGTCATGATGATCACCGGCAAGCGCGGGTGCTGCTCGCGAATGCGCGCCAGCAAGTCCAGGCCACTGGCCCCAGGCATGCGGATATCGGAAATGATCACGTCCGGTTGCTGACGTGCCAGGCGGCTCATCACCCCATCGGCGCTGTCGAAGCTCTGGGTGGTCATGCCTTCTTGTTGCAAGGCTTTTTCGAGGACCCAGCGGATAGAACGGTCGTCGTCGACGATCCAGACAGTTTCACTACGGCTCATGTCGTGGGGGCTCCTTGTTCCAATGGCAGGAAGATCGAGAACGTGGTGTGGCCGGGGTGGCTCTCACATTCGATCAGGCCCTGGTGCTGGCTGATGATGTTCTGGGTAATGGCCAGGCCTAGCCCGGTACCGTCCGGGCGGCCGCTGACCATGGGAAAAAAGATGGTTTCCTGCAGCTCCGCAGGAATGCCGGGGCCGTTGTCGATGATCTCGACCTTGGTCACCAGGCGATGGCGCACATGGCCGATGGTGAACTGGCGCAGGGCGCGGGTGCGCAAACTGATGCGGCCCAGGCGCAGCTCGTTCTGGCTGCTGATGGCCTGCATGGCGTTGCGCACGATGTTGAGCACCGCCTGGATCATCTGCTCGCGGTCGATCAACACGTCGGGAATGCTTGGGTCGTAGTCGCGCACCAAGGTGATGCAACCTTGGCTTTCGGCCTCGACCAATTGGCAGACGCGCTCCAGCACCTCATGCACGTTGGTCATCGCCAGGGACGGCAGCTTGTTGGAGCCGAGCATACGGTCTACCAGGTTACGCAGACGGTCGGCTTCTTCGATGATGACGTTGGTGTAGTCCTTGAGGTGCTCGTCCGGCAGCTCGCGGGACAACAACTGTGCCGCGCCGCGAATGCCGCCCAACGGGTTCTTGATCTCATGGGCGAGGCCGCGCACCAGCATCTTGCTGGTTTCTTGCTTGGACAGCTGTGCTTCCTCCTTGGTGATACGCAGCAGGCGGTCGCGGGGGTGGACTTCGAGCAGCAACAGGGTCGCGCCATTGCTCAGGATTGGGGTTACGGCGTAGTCGACGGTCAACGTTTGCCCGGTCAGCGCGGTGAGCATCGCTTCGCGCTTGGTGAACGGGTGTGCCTGCTCCACGGCCTGGCGCAACGAACTCAAGGCTTCGGCCGACTCGGTGAACAATTCGCTGATGAACTGCCCATGGCTGCGCTGGCCGCTGATCGCCAGGAGCATCTCCGCCGCCGGGTTCATGTACTCAAGGCGCAGGTCGGCATTGAGCAGGATGGTCGCGGTGGTCAGGTTGTCGAGTAACAAACGGTGCAGTGCATCGCTGATGGTCATCGGGACCTCTTTTGGAGCAAGGCGCGGGCTTGAGGCACACGCTGATACAAGGAAAATGCAAAAACCAAACCAAGGCTCCGAAAAGAAGCGCTAATGCCCTGAAATAAGGGGTTCAGGCGCGAAACTGTGGCGTTCTGCCAGCCTCAACGGGAAGTTTCGAACCAAAATGGGCTGGGCAATTGAGAAGGGTGCAGGCTATCGCACCAATATAGTGCGGTTTTGTGAAGGTTGTTCAGCCACTGAAGATTGAAGGCAAATCGCAGTCAGTGTGGGAGCTGGCTTGCCTGCGATAGCTGTGGTGCATTCAACACCGTTATCGCAGGCAAGCCAGCTCCCACATTTTTAATTGGATTTGCAGTCCTTTTAACCTTTATAGATGCAAAGCTCGGCGGTGGCGCGGATCATCGCCAGCTGGCGCAGCGGATCATTCAGCGGTTCGTGCACGGCCTCGGCCAGCCATTGGGGGCATTTGGGGTCTGTGCGCAGGGGCGTGAAGTCAGCCAACTGCTGCAGCAGCCTTTTTTGCAGCGCGTCCAATTGCGGGCGAATCTGCTGGACCAGGTCCGGGCGCGGGTCGTCGGGCGCTTTGCCCTGGAACTGCCAGTCGGACAGGTGGGTATATTGCACCAGTTTGTTGGCTTCGATCTGGGCGGCGAAGAACTGCTCGGCAGCGGCCGGGTCCAGCTTGTAGCTCGGCGCCTGGGCAGTGACGCTGGCGATCACCTCTTGTTCGCGCTTCTTGTCCTCCACGGGCTTGTGGCTGTCCCACTTGCTCAGTGCTACCTGGTCGGCAATCTCAAGGCGTTCGGCGATGCTGTTGAGCAGGGGTTCGAGCGTAGGCGGCGCAGCGCTCGCACTGGCACTGATGAACAGCAGGGCAAATACAAGTCGATATCTCAAAGGTGATCTCCTGTAGGAGCGGGCTTGCCCGCGATGGCGGTGTGTCAGTGATACAGCAGGTGGCCGGCAGTGCGCTATCGCAGGCAAGCCAGCTCCCACACTTTGATTGGGTTTGCAGAGTTGGCGTAGCGTAACGCCCAGGCAAAAAAAAGACCTCCCGAAGGAGGTCTTTTTCATCACGCTGCCTCAAGCAGCGCTACCGGATCAGCAGCTGTAGTACAGCTCGTATTCCAGTGGGTGTACGAAGGTGCGTACTTTGATTTCTTCTTCGCTTTTCAGGGCGATGTAAGCGTCGATGAAGTCGTCGCTGAAAACGCCGCCTTTGGTCAGGAACGCACGGCCCTTGTCCAGCTCTTCCAGGGCTTCTTTCAGGCTGCCGCACACTTGTGGGATCTCTTTGGCCTCTTCAGGCGGCAGGTCGTACAAGTTTTTGTCGGCGGCGTCGCCAGGGTGGATCTTGTTCTGGATACCGTCCAGGCCGGCCATCATCAGGGCGGCGAAGGCCAGGTAAGGGTTGGCAGCCGGGTCTGGGAAGCGCGCTTCGATACGACGGCCTTTAGGGCTGTTGACGTAAGGAATACGGATCGAGGCGGAGCGGTTGCGTGCCGAGTAGGCCAGCATCACCGGCGCTTCAAAACCTGGGACCAGACGCTTGTAGGAGTTGGTCGACGGGTTGGTGAAGCCGTTCAGGGCCTTGCCGTGCTTGATGATGCCGCCGATGAAGTACAGGGCGGTATCGGACAGGCCGGCATAGCCTTCGCCAGCGAAGGTGTTCTTGCCGTCTTTGGAAATCGATACGTGAACGTGCATGCCTGAGCCGTTATCGCCGTACAGCGGCTTAGGCATGAAGGTAGCGGTGCGGCCATAGGCATCGGCAACGTTGTGCACGCAGTATTTCAGAGTTTGAACTTCGTCAGCCTTCTTCACCAGCGTGTTGAATTTCACGCCGATTTCGTTCTGGCCGGCAGTCGCCACTTCGTGGTGGTGAACTTCAACGGTCTGGCCCATTTCTTCCAGTGCGTTGCACATGGAGGTACGGATTTCATGGTCGAAGTCGAACGGTGGTACTGGGAAGTAGCCGCCTTTCACGCCTGGACGGTGGCCTTTGTTGCCGCCTTCCACGTCCTGGTCGGACATCCACGAACCTTGCTCGGAGAAAATCTTGAACATGGAGCCGGAGATGTCGGATTTGAACTTCACCGAGTCGAAGATGAAGAACTCTGGCTCAGGGCCGAAGAATGCGGTGTCGCCGATACCGGTGGACTTCAGGTATTCCTCGGCACGGTGGGCGATGGCGCGTGGGTCGCGGTCATAGCCTTGCATGGTCGAAGGCTCGATGATGTCGCACACCAGGATCAGGGTTGGCTCTTCGGTGAACGGGTCGAGTACGGCGGTGCTGTCGTCTGGCAGCAGGATCATGTCGGAGGCTTCGATGCCTTTCCAGCCGGCGATGGAGGAACCGTCGAACATCTTGCCGACTTCGAAGAAGTCATCTTCCAGCGCATCGCGAGCCGGCATGGTCACGTGGTGCTGAGTGCCTTTTGTGTCCGTGAAGCGCAGATCAATCCATTTAACGTCATGATCTTTGATGAGTTGAACCGACTTCGACATGGTGTCCTCCGGGTGGCTTCGGGCTTGGGTAGTGGAGTTAGCCCTTAGAATTTGGGTGATGCCGGCGCGGATACTCCGCCAAGGCAACCTGCCTCACAAGAGAGCAAATTGCATGCCAGTGCGCCAACATGGCCGTTTTGCCTCAAAATAGCCCCTATAACGGTGCAATCGGCAAAAACGGCATAAATCGCGCACTGCAATGTAGCGTTTATTTGTGTAAATGACCCGTTTTGGTGCATTGCGTAGGCAATGCATATTAACTGGTTAAACCTTGAGCGATTTCCGCTATAATCCGCGCCCCCCTTTTTCAGCAGGCCCGGCGCGCGCTGTTTCCATGAAATTAATCGTTAAAGTCTTCCCCGAGATCACCATCAAAAGCCGACCGGTACGGACGCGTTTCATCCGTCAGTTGGCCAAGAACATCCGTGCCGTGCTCCGTGACCTGGACCCGGCTGTGGTGGTGAACGGCGTGTGGGACAACCTCGAGCTGGAAACCCGCATTACCGACGCCAAAGCCTTGAAGGACATGACCGAGCGCCTGAGCTGCATGCCGGGCATCGCGCATTTCCTGCAGGTGGATGAGTACCCGCTGGGCGACTTCGACGACATCACCGAAAAGTGCAAGCAGCACTACGGCAATGCGCTTGAAGGCAAGATTTTTTCGGTGCGTTGCAAGCGTGCCGGCAAGCACCCGTTCAGCTCCATGGATGTCGAGAAATACGTCGGCAGCAAGCTGCGTCGCGAGTGCGGTGCCGCTGGAATTTCCCTCAAAGCGCCGCAAATTGAAGTGCGCATGGAAATTCGCGACCAACGGTTGTTCGTGATCCACAGCCAGCACAACAGCATCGGCGGCTACCCGCTGGGTGCCTTGGAACAGACCCTGGTATTGATGTCGGGCGGTTTCGATTCCACGGTGGCGGCCTACCAGATCATGCGTCGCGGCCTGATGAGCCATTTCTGCTTCTTCAACCTGGGCGGGCGTGCACACGAATTGGGCGTGATGGAAGTCGCGCACTTTATCTGGAAGAAGTACGGCAGCTCCCAGCGCGTGCTATTTGTAAGCGTGCCGTTCGAGGAAGTGCTGGGCGAAATTCTCGGCAAAGTCGATAACAGTCATATGGGCGTAGTATTGAAGCGTATGATGTTGCGCGCTGCGTCCCGAATCGCCGATCAATTGCAGATCGACGCCCTGGTGACCGGCGAAGCGATTTCCCAGGTTTCCAGCCAGACGCTGCCGAACCTGTCGATCATTGATTGCGTGACCGAGAAGCTGGTGCTGCGCCCGCTGATCGCCAGCCACAAGCAGGACATCATCGACCTGGCCGAGCAAATCGGCACCGCCGACTTTGCCAAGCATATGCCTGAATACTGCGGGGTCATTTCGGTGAACCCCAAGACCCACGCCAAGCGTCACCGCGTGGAGCATGAAGAAAAAGAATTCGACATGGCGATTCTGGAGCGTGCGCTCGAGAACGCCAAGCTGGTGCCAATCGATCGAGTGATCGACGAATTGGGCCAGGATGTGCAGATCGAAGAAGTCAGCGAAGCCCTGGCCGGCCAGATCATCATCGACATCCGTCACCCGGATGCCGCCGACGACGAGCCGCTGGAGATTCCTGGCATCGACGTACAAACGCTGCCGTTCTATGCATTGAACGCGCGTTTCAAGGAACTGGATGACAGCCGTCAGTACCTGCTGTATTGCGACAAAGGCGTGATGAGTCGCCTGCATGCCCACCATTTGCTCAGTGAGGGGCATGCCAATGTGCGCGTTTATCGACCGAGCTAAGAGCCCGGGGCTGTTTGCCTGTGGCCTGCGTCACCGGCCCCCCGACTCTGCCGTCAAGCTGTAACGGCAAGGCCTGACTCTACTGTTAATCGCTGCCACGACCTGTCAGCACACCGAATCCTCTGATCGAGATACACAAGTGATCGAAAATCTACGTAACATCGCCATCATTGCTCACGTTGACCATGGTAAAACCACCCTGGTAGACAAACTCCTGCGTCAATCCGGCACCCTGGAGCGCAACGAGCTCAACGACGAGCGCGTGATGGACTCCAACGACCAGGAAAAAGAGCGCGGTATTACCATCCTGGCTAAAAACACCGCTATCAACTGGAACGGCTACCACATCAACATCGTGGATACCCCGGGCCACGCCGACTTCGGCGGCGAAGTAGAACGCGTAATGTCGATGGTTGACTCCGTTCTGCTGCTGGTTGACGCTCAAGACGGCCCTATGCCGCAAACCCGTTTCGTGACCAAGAAGGCTTTCGAAGCCGGCCTGCGTCCGATCGTGTGCATCAACAAGGTTGACCGTCCAGGCGCGCGTCCGGACTGGGTTCTGGACCAGATCTTCGACCTGTTCGACAACCTGGGTGCTACCGAAGAACAGCTGGACTTCCAAGTCATCTACGCCTCGGCCCTGAACGGTATTGCTGGTCTTGACCACACCGACATGGCTGAAGACATGACCCCGCTGTACCAGTCGATCGTCGACAACGTACCAGCACCGAAAGTCGACCGTGAAGGCCCGTTCCAGATGCAAATCTCGGCACTGGACTACAACAGCTTCCTGGGTGTTATCGGCGTTGGCCGTATCGCTCGTGGTAGCGTCAAGCCGAACACCCCGGTTGTTGCTATCGGCGCTGACGGCAAGAAGCGTAACGGTCGTATCCTGAAGCTGATGGGTCACCACGGCCTGCACCGCATCGACGTTGAAGAAGCTTTCGCTGGCGACATCGTATGCGTGAGCGGTATGGACTCGCTGTTCATCTCCGACACCCTGTGCCAGCCGGACAACGTCGAGGCGATGAAGCCTCTGACCGTTGACGAGCCAACCGTTTCCATGACCTTCCAGGTAAACGACTCGCCTTTCTGCGGTAAAGAAGGCAAGTTCGTGACCTCCCGTAACATCAAGGAGCGTCTGGACAAAGAGCTGCTGTACAACGTTGCTCTGCGCGTTGAAGAAGGCGACTCGGCTGACAAGTTCAAGGTCTCCGGCCGTGGTGAGCTGCACCTCTCGGTACTGATCGAAACCATGCGTCGCGAAGGCTTCGAAATGGGTGTTGGTCGTCCGGAAGTGATCATCCGTCAGGTTGACGGCGTGAAGCAGGAACCGTTCGAAAACGTCACCATTGACACCCCTGAAGAATCCCAGGGCAAGGTCATGGAAGAGATGGGCCTGCGTAAGGGCGACCTGACCAACATGGTGCCGGATGGCAAAGGCCGTGTGCGTCTGGAATACAACATCCCTGCTCGTGGTCTGATCGGTTTCCGTAACCAGTTCCTGACCCTGACCAACGGTGCTGGCATCCTGACCTCGATCTTCGATCGCTACGACACCATGAAGTCCGGCGACATGTCCGGCCGTCAGAACGGTGTTCTGGTATCGGTAGAAACCGGTAAGGCGCTGACCTACTCCCTGGAAACCCTCCAGGCGCGTGGCAAGCTGTTCGTTGAGCACGGTCAAGAGATCTACAACGGCCAGATCGTTGGTCTGAACAGCCGTGACAACGACATGGGCGTCAACCCAACCAAAGGCAAGAAGCTCGACAACATGCGTGCTTCGGGCAAAGACGAAACCATCGCTCTGGTTCCACCTGTTCGCTTCACCCTGGAACAGGCCCTGGAATTCATCCAGGACGACGAGCTGTGCGAAGTCACGCCTAAGTCGATCCGCCTGCGTAAGAAGATCCTGGACGAAGGCGAGCGTACCCGCGCTGCCAAGAAAGCCAAGAACTGAGTTAACTCAGGCTGAATGAAAAACGCCCCCGGTCGAAAGGCCGGGGGCGTTTTTTTATGCCTGCAGTCTGTGTGTTGTGATCGTTCCCACGCTCCGCGTGGGAACGCCGCGTGGGACGCTCCGCGTCCTGCTTTCAAGAGCGGACGCAGAGCGTCCACAGCTGCATTCCCACGCAGAGCGTGGGAACGATCAAAAACTTAGAACTTGTCGAGGGTCTTGAAGTTAGTCTCGCGCACCACTTCCTTAGGCTTATACGCGCAATACCCCGGCCGCGGCCCGATTTTCGGGTGGTTGCGGCACGTATCCGGGCGCTTGTCATAAATAGTGCAAAAGCGCGTCTTACGATCCAGGTACAGGCAGTCGTTGTTGCTCATGCGCTGCAGGGTAAAAATTTCGGACTTGTTGTTGTACCGCTCGACGATGCCTTCTTTCTGCAAACGCTTGGCGATGTTCTTCGGCGGATCGCCGCGCTCGAACTCATCGACGATGCCAATGCGGATCAGGTCCTTGATCTTCACCTCAACCGGCAGGGTGCAGCAGCTGGACACGCAGCCGCCGCACATGTGGGCGGAATATTTCTGCCAGGTCTCTAGACGGTCGAGTTCCGCGGCGGCGATCAGTTGAGGCTTCATCAGGGTTCCAGGGTGGGGCGGTATACGGGCGCGGGATCATACCGGGATTGGTGGTTTTTTGAACAATATTTTGCAGGTTTCAGCTCAAAGGTTTGGCCACTGCCTGATCGGGCACGACCCCTGCATCAAATTCAGTCCATGGCGAATGAGTTAAAAAACTGCCGAACCAGCACGTCTACCGTCTGTCAGACCGACTAGGCTCTAGCAACTCCTTCAATCTCGCCCGAGGTCGCACCGATGTCTCAGGAACCGCTTGCACGAGAAGCAGAGGTAGCCGCATTCCGCGATGCTGTCTTGACCAAACTCACCTATGCGGTGGGCAAGGACCCGGATCACGCCTTCGATCATGACTGGTTCGAAGCCATTGCCCTGGCCGCCCGCGACCAGATGGTCGACCACTGGATGGACCACACGCGGCGTATTTATCGCAAAGGCCAGAAGCGTGTTTATTACCTGTCCCTGGAATTTCTCATCGGCCGCTTGCTCTACGACAGCCTGAGCAACCTGGGTGTGCTGGAGATCGCTCGCGAAGCGCTGTCGGAGCTGGGCGTGGATCTGGAGCGCATTCGCCTGCTGGAGCCCGACGCGGCGCTCGGCAACGGTGGTCTGGGCCGTCTGGCGGCGTGCTTTATGGAAAGCATGTCGACGCTGGGCATTGCGGGCCACGGTTACGGCATTCGTTATGAACACGGCTTGTTCCGCCAGGCCATTGTCGACGGTTGGCAGCAGGAGCAGACCGAACGCTGGCTGGATTTCGGCAACCCTTGGGAATTCGAGCGCGCCGAGGTGATTTACCCGATCGGCTTTGGCGGGAGCGTTGAAACCATTGCGGACGCCTCCGGCAAGATGATCCAGGTGTGGTCGCCCAACGAAACCGTACGTGCCGTGGCCTATGACACGCCGGTCGTCGGTTGGCGCGGGGCCAGCGTCAACACCCTGCGCCTCTGGCGTGCACGGGCCGTAGAAGACCTGCACCTGGAGCGCTTCAACGCAGGTGACCATTTAGGCGCCGTCGCCGAAGTGGCCCGCGCCGAAAGCATCTCCCGAGTGCTTTACCCGGCCGACAGCACCGAAGCAGGGCAGGAACTGCGCCTGCGCCAGGAATATTTCTTCGTCTCCGCGTCCCTGCAGGACTTGTTGCGCCGCCACAAGAACATGCACGGTTCGGTATTGAGCCTGGGCGAGCACGCCGCCATCCAACTCAACGACACCCACCCGTCCATCGCCGTGGCCGAGTTGATGCGCCAGCTGGTCGATTTGCATGACATTCCCTGGGAAGCCGCGTGGGATGTCACCGTCGAGACCCTTTCGTATACCAACCACACCCTGCTGCCCGAAGCGCTGGAAACCTGGCCGGTAGGTTTGATGGAACGCATGCTGCCCCGGCACATGCAGATCATCTACCTGATCAACGCCCAGCATATCGACTCGCTGCGTGCCAAGGGCATCCACGACTTCGACGTCTTGCGCGCTGTGTCGCTGATCGAAGAAGACAACGGCCGCCGCGTGCGCATGGGCAACCTGGCGTTCCTGGGCTCCCATAGCGTCAACGGCGTGTCCGGTTTGCATACCCAACTGATGCGCAGCACGGTGTTCTCCGAACTGCACAAGCTCTACCCCGAACGCATCAATAACAAAACCAACGGCATTACCTTCCGTCGCTGGCTGTACCAGGCCAACCCAAAACTGACCGATATGTTGGTGGAAGCGCTGGGCCCGGATATTCTCGACCAGCCCGAGCAGCGTCTTATCGAGTTGGAACCCTTTGCCGAGAAACCGGCCTTCCGCAAAGCGTTCGCTGAGCAGCGCCTGCACAGCAAGCGCGCACTGGCGCAGATCATCCATGAGCGCCTGGGCATTGCGATCAACCCGGCGGCGATGTTCGACGTGCAGGTCAAGCGCATCCACGAATACAAGCGCCAACTGCTCAACCTGCTGCACACCGTGGCGCTGTACCAGGCGATCCGTGCCGAGCCGGGCATCGACTGGGTGCCTCGGGTCAAGATCTTTGCCGGCAAGGCGGCAGCCAGCTACCACCAGGCCAAGCTGATCATCAAGCTGACCAACGACATCGCCCGCACCGTCAACAACGACCCGACCGTGCGCGGCCTGCTCAAGGTGGTGTTCCTGCCCAACTACAACGTCAGCCTGGCGGAAAGCATCATTCCGGCAGCGGACTTGTCGGAGCAGATTTCCACCGCCGGTTTCGAAGCGTCCGGCACCAGCAACATGAAGTTCGGCCTCAACGGCGCGCTGACCATCGGCACCATGGACGGCGCCAACGTGGAGATGCACGAGCGTGTCGGCGCCGAGCACATGTTTATCTTTGGCCTCAGTGCCCAGCAGGTGGAGGCCCGCAAACACGCCGGCGAGTTCAACGCCGGGCCGGATATCGCTGCCTCCCATCGTTTGAATGATGTGCTGCAAGCGATCCGTGGCGGGGTGTTTTCGCCGGACGACCCGGGCCGCTATGTGGGCCTGATCGATGGGCTGATCGACTACGACCGGTTCCTGGTGTGTGCCGACTTTGACGCCTACTGGGACGCCCAGGCGCGGGTCGAGGCGCATTGGCACGACTCCAAGGCCTGGTGGCGCTCGGCCGTGCTCAACACAGCGCGCATGGGCTGGTTCAGCTCGGACCGCACCATCCGCGAATATGCCACCGAGATCTGGAAAGCCCTCGACTGACGGCCGCGGTTAAAAATGTGGGAGGGGGCTTGCCCCCGATAGCGGTTGATCAGTCACTCATGCATTGACTGAATGACCGCAATCGGGGGCAAGCCCCCTCCCACATCAAGCCTGGTCGTGAACTCTATTGGCGTTAAATCCTCTGATTAGAGGAAATCAGCCTCGACTCGCGCTAAACTGCGCGGGTTTTCAGCCCCCCATTCTCCGGAGCCGTCCATGTCCCGCGTTACCTTGAGTCGCTATTTGATCGAGCAGACCCGCAGCAACAACACGCCTGCCGATCTGCGCTTCCTTATCGAAGTGGTGGCGCGTGCTTGCAAGGAAATCAGCCACGCCGTTTCCAAAGGCGCACTGGGCGGTGTCCTGGGCAGCATGGGCACTGAAAACGTGCAGGGCGAAGTGCAGAAGAAACTGGACGTTCTGTCCAACGAAATCCTGCTCGAAGCCAACGAATGGGGTGGCCACCTGGCCGGCATGGCGTCCGAAGAAATGGACAATGCCTACCAGATCCCAGGCAAATACCCGAAGGGCGCATACCTGCTGGTATTCGACCCACTGGACGGTTCGTCCAACATCGACATTAACGCACCGGTCGGCACCATCTTCTCGGTGCTGCGTTGCCCCAACGAATACCTGAGCCAGAACGAAGCCCTGAACGAAAAGGCCTTCCTGCAACCAGGCACCGAGCAGGTTGCTGCCGGCTACGCGATCTACGGCCCACAGACCATGCTGGTGCTGACCCTGGGCGACGGCGTCAAAGGCTTCACCCTGGACCGTGAAATGGGCAGCTTCGTACTCACCCACGAAGACATTTCGATTCCTGCTTCTACCCAGGAATTTGCCATCAACATGTCCAACCAGCGCCACTGGGAAGAACCGGTGAAGCGCTACGTCAACGAGCTGATGGAAGGCGAAGAAGGCCCGTTGAAGAAGAACTTCAACATGCGCTGGGTAGCCGCGATGGTTGCCGACGTGCACCGCATCCTGACCCGTGGTGGCCTGTTCATGTACCCACGCGACAGCCGCGAGCCGTCCAAGCCAGGCAAGCTGCGCCTGATGTACGAAGCCAACCCGATGTCGTTTTTGGTTGAACAGGCAGGCGGTGCGTCTACCGACGGCCACCAGCGCATCCTCGACATCCAGCCTGAAGGCCTGCACCAGCGTGTGGCGGTGTTCCTGGGTTCGAAGGAAGAAGTTGAGCGCGTGACGGCTTATCACAAGAAGTAAGAGCTTGCGGTAACAAAAAAGCCCCGAAATGCGCTCAGCGCTTCGGGGCTTTTGTTTTTATTGAATAAGGTTTTTCAGCAGCAACGCCTGCAGGTTTTTCCGAGTGTCGGCGATGATGTGGACGTAAATGATCGGGTCTCGAATTTCGTAGATGATCCGATTCATGCCACAGACAACCTGTCGATATTGGCTGAGATTCAACTTCTCGATCTCTTGCGGTATCGAGCCAGCATAGGGTTGAGACTCAAGCAGTCGCATGGCCTGTTTCATCGCGTCGTAGGACTGCTGCCAGGTCGATGTCGAGAACTGCCGGATGAGGTATGACTTGATATCTTTAAGGTCGCGTTTTGCCGAGTGAAGAATCATAACCTTGAATGTCATTGAGCGTCGTCCTTGTCCAGCTCGGCGAACACGTCCTCCATGTCTTGAAACTGCCCCAATTCAATCTGCCGGTTGCCCAGGGCCAATAGCTTTAACAAGGCCATGGTTTCTGCCTGCTCCTCAAAACTCTTCACATCCATCACCACCAGCTTCGCTTCGCCATTTTGGGTGATGACCAGGGGTTCGCGGCTTTCCGTGAGTGTTTTGACGATCTCGGCGGTATGACTTTTCAAGTAGCTGATCGGCTTTATCTGCGAAGAAAATTTCATGGGATGACCCCTGCTCAAGGTGTGACTGATTTTAGTCTTAATTTGGTCTTTGCTAGACAGCAACTGATGAAAGGCGGTGATTTTTCACTCGAAAACACGGTTCAAGGGGCCAGTTCACATAAAAAATAAATAGCACCCCCCATCGGGAACCAGACACCCCTTTTCCCTTCTAAGCTTCTGGCAGATACCCCAGCTGCTTTGTCTCTCCAGGAGCTTTTCCATGTCTATACGCCGTCTCGCCCTGCTGGCTTTTTGCGTGCTCTTAGCCGCTTGCAGCAAGGTCACCCAAGAAAACTACCAAAAGCTCTCAGCCGGCATGGCCAAGGCCGAGGTGGAGTCGTTGCTGGGCAAGCCAACCGATTGTTCCGGCGCACTGGGCATGTCCAGCTGCACCTGGGGCGATAAAAACAGCTTTATCAGCGTGCAGTACGCCGGTGACAAAGTTCTGATGTTTTCCGGGCAAGGCCTGAAGTAAACCGGGGCGCGAGCCTGCGGGAGAAGAAGAATGATGCGTTTTGTTTTGTTCCTTTGCGCCAGCCTGTTTTTGGCGGGCTGCGCCAGCCATTCTGGCGATGATCTGCAACCCAAGACTGCGAGCAACGTCAACCTCAAGCGTTACCAGGGCACCTGGTATGAGTTGGCCCGGTTGCCGATGTACTTTCAGCGCAACTGTGCGCAATCCGAAGCCCGCTATACCTTGCTGCCTGATGGTGACATGTCGGTGTTCAACCGCTGCCTGACGCCTGAGTGGAAGTGGCAAGAGGCCAAAGGCACGGCTACGCCGCAGGTACCAGGCAAGACCGACAAGCTGTGGGTGGAATTCAATAACTGGTTTACATCACTGTTGCCGGGCGTTGCCAAGGGCGACTACTGGGTGCTGTATGTCAGCGATGACTACAAGACCGCCATCGTCGGCAGCCCGAGCCGGCGCTATATGTGGATCCTGTCGCGCACGCCGACGGTGAGTGCCGATACCCGCGAAGACCTGCTGAGCAGGGCGCGACAGCAAGGGTATGACACCACGCGGCTGATCTGGCGTACGTCGGACAAGCAGATGGCAAAGTCCTCTCAGTAATCCTGAGTACCCTCAACCCAATGTGGGAGCTGGCTTGCCTGCGATACAGGCACCTCGGTGCATCAGTTGCACCGGGTTGATGCTATCGCAGGCAAGCCAGCTCCCACAGTTGTCATGGGTTGGCCGTTAGTTCAGCAAGTCCTTCAGCACCTGGGTGAATGCCCGGCTGCTGTCTTCTTCGCCAGCATGATGCCCATCTCGCACCACCCACTTGCCATTGACCAGTACATCGCGCACTTGCCGATCACCACCGGCAAATAGCCAGCGGTTGAGAATCCCATCCTCACTGGCCGTCGCCAGGTACGGGTCGCTACCGTCCAGCACTATCCAGTCCGCACGCTTGCCCACTTGCAGTCGACCAATCGGCTGGCCCAGCGCTTGTGCGCCACCGTCCAGCGCAGCATCGAACAGCGTGCGACCCACCATCGGTTGGTCACTGCGATACAACCGATTACGCCGTTGATCGCGCAGGCGCTGGCCGTATTCCAGCCAACGCAGTTCTTCCACCACGCTCAGTGACACATGGCTGTCGGAACCAATGCCCATGCGGCCGCCCTGGGCGAGGAAGTCCACCGCAGGAAAAATCCCATCGCCCAGGTTGGCCTCCGTGGTCAGGCACAAACCGGCAATCGCTCGGCTGTTGGCCATGCGTGTCACTTCGTCGGCATCGGCATGGGTGGCGTGCACCAGGCACCAGCGCTCATCCACCTCGACATTGTCATACAGCCATTGCAACGGGCGCTTGCCGCTCCAGGCCAAGCAGTCGTCGACTTCTTTTTGCTGTTCGGCGATGTGGATATGCACCGGGCAGCTCTTGTCACTGACGGCCAGCACGGTATGGATTTGTTCGGGGGTGACGGCGCGCAGGGAGTGGAAGCACAGACCCAGTTGCTGCGCCGGTTGTGCCGCCAGAATGGGCTGCAGGCGCGCTTGCAAGTCCAGGTAGTGTTCCGTGCTGTTGATAAACCGTCGCTGGCCTCCATTCGGCGCTTGGCCACCAAAGCCCGCGTGGGTGTAGAGCACCGGCAGCAAGGTCAGGCCGATCCCGCTGCTGGCGGCCGCCTGGCTGATCTGGCGGGACAGTTCCGTACGGTCGGCATAGGGCTGGCCGCTGAGATTGTGGTGCACGTAATGGAACTCGGCCACCGAGGTGTAGCCGGCCTTGAGCATTTCGATATACAGCTGGCGGGCGATGATCTGTAACTGCTCGGGGTTGATCTTGCCGACCATGCGGTACATCAAGTCGCGCCAGGTCCAGAAGCTGTCATTGGGGTTGCCGGCCACTTCGGCCAAGCCCGCCATGGCGCGCTGGAAGGCATGGGAATGCAGGTTCGGCATGCCCGCCAACACCGGGCCCCTGAGCCGCTCCGCACCTTCTGCACTGGCATTGGGCTCAACCTTTGTCAGCAGGCCATCGGTGCTGACTTCAAGACGTACATCATTGGCCCATCCATTAGGCAGCAGTGCGCGTTCGGCAAAGAAAGCGGACATGATCAAGGCACCCCGGTCGTGTGTTTATTTGTATATACATATACAGACGTTTGCCTGCTCGGTAAACTCCGGCAATCTATGCATCTTTTTCCCCTGCAAGGATTCCCTGTGCCGACTCCGCCCGCCAAGTCTTCGCTGGCTGCCCACATGGACGAAAGTCCGGCGCCCTTGTATGCCCGCGTCAAACAGATGATCAGCCAGCAGATCCTCAACGGCAACTGGCCGCCCCATTACCGCGTGCCGTCGGAAAGCGAGCTGGTCAGCCAGTTGGGCTTCAGCCGCATGACCATCAACCGCGCCCTGCGCGAGCTGACCGCCGAAGGCCTGCTAGTGCGTATGCAGGGTGTGGGTACGTTTGTTGCCGAGCCGAAAAGCCAGTCAGCCCTGTTTGAAGTGCATAACATCGCCGATGAAATCGCCTCCCGCGGGCATCGGCACACTTGCCAGGTGATCACCCTGGGCGAAGAGGCCGCCGGCTCCGAACGCGCCGTTGCCTTGGAAATGCGCGAAGGCGGGCGGGTGTTCCACTCGTTGATCGTGCATTACGAGAACGACATTCCTGTGCAAATAGAAGACCGTTTCGTCAACGCCCTGGTCGCGCCGGAATACTTGCAGCAGGACTTCACCCAGCAAACCCCGTATGCCTATTTGAACCAGGTCGCGCCGTTGACTGAGGGCGAGCATGTGGTTGAGGCGATCCTCGCCGATGCCGCCGAGTGCAAGTTGTTGCAGATCGAGCCGAGCGAGCCGTGCCTGTTGATTCGCCGACGCACCTGGTCGGGTCGCCAGCCGGTCACTGCGGCGCGGTTGATCCACCCCGGTTCCCGTCACAGCCTCGAAGGACGCTTCAGTAAATGAGTGAGATCAACGTCTGGCGCGCCGCCGACTACGTGCGCATGCCGTGGAAGAACGGCGGCGGCAGTACCGAAGAAATCAGTCGCGACGCCGGCACCGGCCTGGAGGGTTTTGGCTGGCGTTTGTCGATTGCCGATATCGCCGAATCGGGTGGGTTTTCCACCTTCGCTGGCTACCAGCGCGTGATTACGGTGATCAAAGGCGCCGGCATGGTGTTGACCGTAGACGGTGAGGAGCAACGCGGGTTGTTACCGTTGCAGCCGTTCGCGTTCAAGGGTGAAAGCCAGGTGTCATGCCGCTTGATCACCGGGCCGATTCGCGACTTCAACCTGATCTACTCGCCACAGCGTTACCACGCACGCTTGCAGTGGGTGGATGGCGTGCAGCAGTTTTTCAGCACCGCGCAGACGGTGCTGGTGTTCAGCGTGGCGGATGAGGTGAAGGTGCTGGGCGAGAAGCTCGGCCACCATGATTGCCTGCAAGTGGACGGTAACACGGGCCTGCTGGATATCTCTGTCACTGGCCGCTGCTGCATCATCGAACTGACCGCACGCGATTAAAAACTGTGGGAGCTGGCTTGCCTGCGATAGCGGTATATCAGTAGCTGATGCGCTGACTGACACACCGCTATCGCAGACAAGCCAGCTCCCACCTTTGTTTTTGCATTGTTCACAAAATCTGTTTCCACTCCGCGCACCAATTTGTTACCGAATGCCCCAGCGTGACGCAAAGCTTCGCTGCCGTGACAAATTCCCCGCGCTGCAACAAACCTCCGTAAGAAATTTCATCAAGCTTTGAAGCCTTGATTTACAAGGCTCGCACGCCCCGTGCAAAAAAAACCCAACCACTCCTGGCTAAAGTTGGCCGCTCGATTGCATATGCTTGTACATACAAGTAAAGATGTGTGCGTAAGACTTTGCACCATCCCTGTTCGCGCATCGATCGCCGAGGAGTCCTAGCTGTGACCAAGCCTACAAAATACCGTGACGTCGAAATCCGCGCCGCCCGCGGTAACAAGCTCACCGCCAAAAGCTGGCTGACCGAAGCGCCGCTGCGCATGCTGATGAACAACCTCGACCCACAAGTGGCCGAGAACCCCAAAGAACTGGTGGTGTACGGCGGTATCGGCCGTGCGGCGCGCAACTGGGAGTGCTACGACCAGATCGTCGAGAGCCTTACTAATCTGAACGACGACGAAACCCTGCTGGTGCAATCCGGTAAGCCGGTCGGCGTGTTCAAGACCCACAGCAACGCCCCGCGCGTGCTGATTGCCAACTCCAATCTGGTGCCGCACTGGGCCAGCTGGGAGCATTTCAACGAACTGGATGCCAAGGGCCTGGCCATGTACGGCCAGATGACCGCCGGCAGCTGGATCTACATCGGCAGCCAAGGCATTGTCCAAGGCACCTACGAAACCTTCGTCGAAGCCGGCCGCCAGCACTACAACAGCGACTTGACCGGCCGTTGGGTGCTCACCGCCGGCCTCGGCGGCATGGGCGGCGCGCAGCCATTGGCCGCGACCCTGGCCGGCGCCTGCTCGCTGAATATCGAGTGCCAGCAAGTCAGCATCGACTTCCGCCTGAACAGCCGCTACGTCGACGAGCAGGCTACCGACCTCGACGACGCCCTGGCGCGTATCGCCAAGTACACCAAGGAAGGCAAGGCCATCTCCATCGCGCTGCTGGGCAACGCCGCAGAGATCCTGCCGGAACTGGTCAAGCGTGGCGTGCGCCCGGACATGGTCACCGACCAGACCAGCGCCCACGACCCACTCAACGGTTACCTGCCGGCCGGCTGGACCTGGGACGAATACCGCGCTCGCGCCAAGACCGAGCCGGCCGCCGTGATCAAGGCCGCCAAGCAGTCGATGGCCGTCCACGTCAAAGCCATGCTCGAATTCCAGAAGCAAGGCATCCCGACCTTCGACTACGGCAACAACATCCGCCAGATGGCCCAGGAAGAGGGCGTGGAAAACGCGTTCGACTTCCCAGGCTTCGTACCGGCCTACATTCGCCCACTGTTCTGCCGTGGCATCGGCCCGTTCCGTTGGGCGGCGCTGTCCGGTGACCCGCAAGACATCTACAAGACCGACGCCAAAGTCAAAGAACTGATCCCGGACGATGCCCACCTGCACAACTGGCTGGACATGGCCCGCGAGCGCATCAGCTTCCAGGGCCTGCCGGCACGTATCTGCTGGGTCGGCCTGGGCCAGCGTGCCAAGTTGGGCCTGGCGTTCAACGAAATGGTGCGCAGCGGCGAGCTGTCCGCGCCGGTCGTGATCGGCCGTGACCACCTGGACTCCGGCTCGGTCGCTAGCCCGAACCGCGAAACCGAAGCCATGCAGGACGGCTCCGATGCTGTGTCCGACTGGCCGCTGCTCAACGCCTTGCTTAATACCGCGAGCGGCGCGACCTGGGTGTCGCTGCACCACGGTGGTGGCGTGGGCATGGGCTTCTCCCAGCACTCGGGGATGGTGATTGTCTGCGACGGTACTGACGAAGCGGCCGAGCGGATTGCCCGCGTGCTGCACAACGACCCGGCGACCGGGGTGATGCGTCATGCGGATGCGGGTTACCAGATCGCTATCGACTGCGCCAAGGAACAAGGCCTGAACCTGCCGATGATCAAGTAACGGGTGGCGCAGTACCTGTGGGAGCTGGCTTGCCTGCGATGCAGACGACGCGGTCTGACAGTAAGACCGCGGTGATGCTATCGCAGGCAAGCCAGCGCCCACAGAAGAGCAAGATGCATACAAAACAATCCATCAGAGGTTGAACAACATGGCTGCAAACGACACCACCCCGTTGATCGAGAAACGTTCGATCGACTACATCCCGGAAGCGGAAAGACATGGTCGTCTATTCAGTCAATTCACCCTGTGGATGGGTGCCAACCTGCAGATCACTGCGATTGTCACCGGGGCGTTGGCCGTGGTGCTGGGCGGTGATGTGTTCTGGTCGTTGATCGGCTTGCTGATCGGTCAACTGATCGGCGGTGGCGTCATGGCGCTGCATGCGGCGCAAGGGCCCAAGCTTGGCCTGCCGCAGATGATTTCCAGCCGGGTGCAGTTCGGCGTGTACGGCGCGGCCATTCCGATCGTGTTGGTGTGCTTGATGTACCTGGGCTTCACCGCCACCGGCACCGTGCTGTCGGGCCAGGCGCTGGGCCAGTTGTTCGGGGTCAGCGACAGCGTCGGCATCCTGATCTTCGCCAGTGTCATCGTGCTGGTCACGGTGCTGGGTTACCGGGTGATCCACTTCATCGGCCGGGTCGCCAGCCTGATTGGCGTGGCTGCCTTTGTGTACCTGTTCAGCCGCTTGATGAGCCAGACCGACGTTGGCGCGCTCCTGCAGATCCGCCACTTCAGCTGGAGCAGTTTCCTGCTGGCCGTGTCGCTGGCGGCCTCCTGGCAGATTGCGTTCGGCCCTTACGTGGCGGATTACTCGCGTTACCTGCCGAGCCACACGTCATCGGTGAAAACCTTTCTCGCTGCTGGCGCAGGTTCGGTCATCGGTGCCCAAGTGGCGATGGTCCTCGGCGTGTTTGCCGCGGCCATGTCCAACGGGCAGTTTGCCGGCCACGAGGTGGCGTACATCGTTGGCTTGAGCGGCACGGGGGCTACCGCTGCGTTGCTGTACTTCAGCATCGCGTTCGGCAAGGTCACCATCTCGACGCTCAACTCCTACGGCAGCTTCATGTGCATCGCCACTATCATCAGCGGCTTTCGTGGGCGTCTGGAGGTCACGCGTCTGCAGCGTCTGGTGTTTGTGCTGATGATCGTCGGCACGGCCACGCTGATCGCGTTGCTCGGCCAGCATTCGTTCCTCGGTGCATTCAAGTCGTTCATCCTGTTCCTGCTGGCGTTCTTTACGCCCTGGAGCGCGATCAACCTGGTGGATTACTACTGCATCACCCGCGAGCGTTATGACGTGCCGGCGCTGGCCGACCCGAACGGTCGCTACGGCCGCTGGAACCTGCTGGGCATCAGCGTCTACGTATTCGGCGTGCTGGTGCAGTTGCCGTTCATCTCTACCAAGTTCTACACCGGCCCCCTGGTGGCCGCGCTGGGGGATGTGGATATCTCCTGGATCATCGGCCTGGTACTGCCGGCGGCCCTGTATTACGTGTGTGCAAAAAAATGGCACGGCACGGTACCCGATCACCTGATCCTGCCAAAAGAGCAGGGCGCTTCACCCACAACAAACGGGCTGGCTGCACAAGCCTGATGGGACGTGGACAGGGCAGGACGCCTACTGACTGCCGTAATCCATTTCATGATTGGGAGCGTCACAACAATGACTATGAATAAGACCTTGCTGGCTACTTTGTTCGCAGCTGGCGTGCTGGCAAGTGCCGGCGCCCAGGCGGCTGGTTGGTGCGAGTCGGGTAAACCGGTGAAATTCGCCGGCCTGAATTGGGAAAGCGGCATGTTGCTCACCGACATCCTGCAAACCGTGCTGGAAAAAGGCTACGACTGCAAAACCGACAGCTTGCCGGGCAATTCCATCACCATGGAAAACGCCCTGGGCAGTAACGACATCCAAGTGTTCGCCGAGGAGTGGGTAGGTCGCAGCGAGGTCTGGAACAAAGCCGAGAAGGCCGGCAAAGTCGTGGGCGTCGGTGCTCCGGTGGTCGGCGCGGTCGAAGGCTGGTACGTGCCGCGCTATGTGATCGAAGGCGACGCCAAGCGCAAGCTGGAAGCCAAGGCGCCGGACCTGAAAAACATCGCCGACCTGGCCAAGTACGCCTCGGTGTTCAAGGACCAGGAAGAGCCGTCCAAGGGCCGCTTCTACAACTGCCCGGCCGGCTGGACCTGCGAGCTGGACAACAGCGAAATGCTCAAGAGCTACGGCCTGGAAAGCACCTATACCAACTTCCGCCCGGGCACCGGCCCGGCGCTGGATGCAGCGGTGCTGTCGAGCTACAAGCGTGGCGAGCCGATCCTGTTCTACTACTGGTCACCGACGCCGCTGATGGGCCAGGTCGATCTGGTCAAGTTGGAAGAGAAGCCCGGCGTGGACAAAACCGTGAGCATCAAGGTCGGCCTGTCCAAGACTTTCCACGAGCAAGCCCCGGAACTGGTTGCCGTGCTGGAAAAGGTCAACCTGCCCATCGACCTGCTGAACCAGAACCTGGGCCGCATGGCCAAGGAGCGGATCGAGTCGCCGAAACTGGCGAAAATATTCCTCAAGGAACATCCTGAAGTCTGGCACGCCTGGGTGAGCGACGACGCAGCCAAGAAAATCGACGCGGCCTTGTAGGTCAAGTGTGCACGGCTACCCTCAAGGGTGGCCGGGCGGCTGGCCACAACCCACTGGATCGAGAGCACGATATGTTTCCTGAGAGCATTACCTTTTCCATCGCCGACTGGGTCAACGGTTGGGTGGACGCACTGGTCACCCACTACGGCGATGTGTTCCGGCACATCTCCGATACGCTGCTGTGGGCCATCGTCAACCTGGAAGGCCTGCTGCGCGCAGCGCCCTGGTGGCTGATGCTGGCCATCGTCGGCGGTATTGCCTGGCATGCCACCCGCAAGGTGGTGACCACGGCGGTGATTGTCGGTCTGCTGTTCCTGGTGGGCGCGGTTGGCCTGTGGGACAAGCTGATGCAAACCCTGGCATTGATGATGGTGGCCACGGTGATTTCGGTGTTGATCGGCATCCCCCTGGGCATCCTCTCGGCGCGCAGTAATCGCCTGCGTTCAGTGTTGATGCCGCTGCTGGACATCATGCAAACCATGCCCAGCTTCGTGTACCTCATCCCGGTGCTGATGCTGTTCGGCCTGGGCAAGGTCCCGGCGATTTTCGCCACGGTGATCTACGCCGCGCCGCCGCTGATTCGCCTGACAGACCTGGGTATTCGCCAAGTCGATGGCGAAGTCATGGAAGCCATCAACGCCTTCGGCGCCAACCGCTGGCAGCAACTGTTCGGCGTGCAATTGCCGCTGGCGTTGCCGAGCATCATGGCCGGGATTAACCAGACCACCATGATGGCGCTGTCGATGGTGGTGATCGCCTCGATGATCGGCGCCCGTGGCTTGGGTGAAGACGTGCTCGTCGGCATCCAGACCCTCAACGTCGGCCGCGGCCTTGAAGCCGGGCTGGCGATCGTGATTCTCGCAGTGGTCATCGACCGCATTACCCAGGCTTATGGCCGCCCACGGCATGAGGCGAGCAAATGACGACTGTCAGCAAAATCGAAGTCAAAAACGTCTTCAAGATTTTCGGCGCACGCGCCAAGGATGCGCTGGCCATGGTCGGCCAGGGCAAGACCAAGGACCAGGTACTGGCCGAGACCGGTTGCGTGGTCGGCGTCAATGACCTGTCCCTGAGCATCGGCACCGGTGAGATCTTTGTCATCATGGGCTTGTCGGGTTCGGGCAAATCCACCCTGGTGCGCCACTTCAACCGCCTGATCGACCCCACCAGTGGCGCGATCCTGGTGGACGGCGAAGACATCCTGCAACTGGACATGGAAGCCCTGCGCCAATTCCGTCGGCACAAGATCAGCATGGTGTTCCAGAGCTTCGGTCTGCTGCCGCACAAGAGCGTGCTCGACAACGTTGCCTACGGCCTGAAAGTGCGTGGCGAAACCAAGCAAGTCTGCGCCGAACGTGCGTTGCACTGGATCGAAACAGTGGGCCTCAAAGGCTATGAAAACAAATATCCCCACCAGCTTTCTGGCGGTATGCGCCAGCGCGTGGGCCTGGCCCGCGCCTTGGCGGCCGACACCGATATCATCCTGATGGACGAAGCCTTCAGCGCCCTCGACCCGCTGATCCGCGCCGAGATGCAGGACCAATTGCTCGAGCTGCAAAAGACCCTGCACAAGACCATCGTGTTCATCACCCACGACCTCGACGAGGCCGTGCGCATCGGCAACCGCATTGCGATCCTCAAGGACGGCAAGCTGATCCAGGTCGGCACCCCGCGGGAGATCCTGCATTCGCCGGCGGATGAATATGTGGACCGCTTTGTTCAGCGGCGGGCGGCGGTGGTCTGATCCGGGCTTGATCGTTCCCACGCTCCGCGTGGGAACGCATTTCGTGACGCTCCGCGTCACTTGGGGGGACGCAGAGCTTCCCAGGCGGCGTACCCACGCAGAGCGTGGGAACGATCAATGCTGCCTAAGAATTGAAGAAGGTATAAAGATGTCCCAGGCAACCAAAATCATCATCGCCGACACCCCACTGCGCTGGCAGGACGTGGTCGCCGTCGCCCGCCACGGCGCCATGCTCGAACTGTCGGGCCACGCCTGGGCGCGCATCGACAATGCCCAAGCCATCGTGCAGCGCATCGTCACCAGCGGCGAGCGTGCCTATGGTGTCAACACCGGCCTGGGCGCGCTGTGCAACGTCTCGCTCAAGACCGAGCAACTGAGCCAACTGTCGCGCAATACGCTGTTGAGCCATGCCTGTGGTGTCGGCCCGGTGCTCAGCGATGAGCAAACCCGCGCGATCATCTGCGCGGCGATCATCAACTACAGCCATGGCAAGTCCGGCCTGCATCCGCAGGTGGTACACGCGCTGCTGGCACTGCTCAACCACGGCATCACCCCGCAAGTGCCGTCCCAAGGCTCGGTGGGGTACCTGACCCACATGGCCCATATCGGCGTGGCCCTGCTGGGCGTTGGTAATGTGAGCTATCGCGGCCAGATCGTCACGGCGCAACACGCGTTGCAGGCTGAAGGCTTGCAGCCGGTGGTGCTCGGCGCCAAGGACGGCCTGTGCCTGGTCAATGGTACGCCGTGCATGACCGGCCTGAGCTGCCTGGCCCTGGCCGATGCACATCACTTGCTGCAATGGGCCGACGTGATCGGTGCCATGAGCTTCGAAGCCCAGCGCGGCCAGATCGACGCCTTTGACGAAGAAATCATTGCTCTCAAGCCGCATCCTGGCATGCAGCAAGTGGGTATCAACCTGCGTGCCTTGCTCGACGGCAGTGAGGTGATTGCCAGCAGTAAAGGTATTCGCACCCAGGATGCCTTGAGCATTCGCTCGATCCCGCAGATTCACGGCGCGGCCCGCGACCAGGTGGAACACGCCACGCGCCAGATCGAGACCGAACTCAACAGCGCCACCGACAACCCGCTGGTGCTGGGCACGCCAGACAGCTACCGCGTGGTGTCCCAGGCCAACCCCCACGGGCAGTCCGTCGCGATGGCGGCCGACATGCTCGCCATCGCCATGGCCGAGATCGGTTCGGTGGCCGAGCGTCGCCTGGACCGCCTGGTCAACCCGCATGTCAGCGGCCTGCCAGCCTTCCTGGTGAGCAACCCGGGGGTCAACTCCGGGATGATGATCGTGCAGTACGTCGCCGCGTCCTTGTGCGGGCAGAACCGCCAGTTGGCGCAACC
Source organism: Pseudomonas sp. BTN1 (assembly GCF_001907715.1). Taxonomy (NCBI): domain Bacteria; kingdom Pseudomonadati; phylum Pseudomonadota; class Gammaproteobacteria; order Pseudomonadales; family Pseudomonadaceae; genus Pseudomonas; species Pseudomonas sp. BTN1. Next base: position 43,763 of record NZ_MPBM01000009.1, read on the forward strand.
CGCGGTGCTCGACAATTTCGTCACCTCGGGCCTGCAGGAAGACCACTTGAGCATGGGCACCAACGCCGCGCTCAAGCTGCACCAGGTGCTGGTCAACGTCACCCAGATTCTTGCCATCGAGTACCTGCTGGCGGCCCAGGCTTTCGAGTTTCTCAAGGACCAGCGCTTCGGTGCCGGTACCGACCGCGCCTGGCGTTTGCTGCGCGAAGTGGTCCCTGCTTATGAACAGGACCGCTGGCTGGCGCCGGATATTGCCGCCGCTGCCCAGCTGCTTAAAGACACCGCATTACCGAATTTGCACTGAACACCTAAGAACAATTCACAAGGAGAATGAATGTGACTGCGCTAAACCTGATTCCAGGCCAACTGAGCCTCGCCCAACTGCGTGCCATCTACCAGCAGCCAGTAACCCTCAGCCTGGATGACAGCGCCTCGGCCCAGATCGAAGCCAGCGTTGCCTGCGTGGAGCAGATTCTCGCCGAGAACCGCACCGCCTATGGCATCAACACCGGTTTTGGCCTGTTGGCCTCGACCCGCATCGCCAGCGAAGACCTGGAAAACCTCCAGCGCTCCCTGGTGCTGTCCCACGCCGCCGGCGTCGGTGAGCCGATCAGCGATGCGCTGGTGCGACTGGTCATGGTGCTCAAGGTCAACAGCCTGAGCCGTGGCTTCTCCGGGATTCGTCGCCAGGTGATCGACGCGTTGATCGCGCTGATCAACGCCGAGGTGTACCCGCACATTCCGCTCAAGGGGTCAGTGGGTGCTTCCGGTGACCTGGCGCCGTTGGCGCACATGTCCCTGGTACTGCTTGGCGAAGGCAAGGCACGCCACAAGGGCCAATGGCTGGAAGCCACCGAGGCGCTGAAAATCGCCGGCCTCACGCCGCTGACCCTGGCCGCCAAAGAAGGCCTGGCCCTGCTCAACGGCACCCAGGTGTCCACGGCCTATGCCCTGCGTGGCCTGTTCGAAGGCGAAGACCTGTTCGCCGGCGCCCTCGCTTGCGGCGGCCTCACTGTGGAAGCGGTACTGGGTTCGCGTTCGCCGTTCGATGCGCGTATTCATGCAGCGCGTGGCCAGCGTGGTCAGATCGACTCGGCAGCGGCCTATCGCGACCTGCTCGGTGAGAGCAGCCAGGTGTCCCAATCGCACCAGAACTGCGACAAGGTGCAAGACCCGTATTCCCTGCGTTGCCAGCCGCAGGTCATGGGTGCGTGCCTGACTCAATTGCGCCAGGCCGCCGAGGTGCTGGTGGTAGAAGCCAACGCAGTGTCGGATAACCCGCTGGTCTTTGCCGCCGAGGGTGACGTGATTTCCGGTGGCAACTTCCACGCCGAACCCGTGGCCATGGCCGCCGACAACATGGCGCTGGCCATTGCCGAAATCGGCTCCCTGAGCGAGCGCCGGATTTCGTTGATGATGGACAAGCATATGTCGCAACTGCCGCCGTTTCTGGTGGGCAATGGCGGGGTGAACTCCGGCTTCATGATCGCCCAGGTGACCGCCGCCGCGCTCGCCAGCGAGAACAAGGCGCTGGCCCATCCCCATAGCGTCGACAGCTTGCCGACTTCGGCCAACCAGGAAGACCACGTGTCCATGGCCCCGGCTGCGGGCAAGCGTTTGTGGGAAATGGCCGAGAACACCCGGGGCATCCTCGCGGTGGAATGGCTCGCGGCGTGCCAGGGCCTGGACCTGCGCGACGGCCTGAAGACCTCGCCCAAGTTGGAAAAAGCCCGTGGCATCCTGCGCGACAAGGTGGCGTTCTATGACAAGGACCGCTTCTTCGCCCCGGACATCAACGCCGCCAGCGAACTGCTCGCCAGCCGCTGCCTGAATGAGCTGGTGCCGGCCAGGTTGCTGCCAAGCCTCTGACCGCGACTCGGTCTGTGCCTGATCATTCCCACGCTCCGCGTGGGAATGCATCCTGTGACGCTCTGCGTCACCGCTCTTAAAGCGGACGCAGAGCGTCCAGGTCGGAGTTCCCACGCCGAGCGTGGGAACGATCTTCTCCTCATAAGAATAATTAGGGACGAGAAATGCACCAGCCAGAAAAAGGTTTGAAACGCGGGCTCAACGCCCGACATATTCGCTTCATGGCCCTGGGTTCCGCGATCGGCACCGGGCTGTTTTATGGCTCCGCCTCCGCCATCCAAATGGCTGGCCCTGCCGTGCTGCTGGCCTACCTGATCGGCGGCGCTGCTGTATTCATGGTGATGCGCGCCCTCGGTGAGATGGCCGTGCACAACCCAGTGTCTGGCTCCTTCGGCCACTATGCCAGCACCTACCTGGGGCCCATGGCCGGGTTTATCCTCGGCTGGACCTACGCCTTTGAAATGATCATCGTCTGCCTCGCCGACGTCACCGCGTTCGGCATCTACATGGGCTTCTGGTTTCCCGAAGTGGCCCGTTGGGTCTGGGTGCTGGGCATCGTATTCCTGATCGGCGGCCTGAACCTGTGCAATGTCAAAGTCTTTGGCGAGATGGAGTTCTGGCTGTCGTTGCTCAAGGTCGGTGCCATTGTGGCGATGATCCTCGGCGGCTTTGGCATCATGTTGTTCGGCATTCACTCGGCGGGCGAAACCCAGGCCAGCGGACTGAGTAACCTGTGGGCCCATGGCGGCTTCATGCCCAACGGCATCGGTGGGCTGATCGCCTCGTTTGCCGTGGTGATGTTTGCCTTTGGTGGCATCGAAATCATCGGCATCACCGCCGGTGAAGCCAAGGACCCGCAGCGGGTGATCCCCAAGGCGATCAACGCGGTGCCGCTGCGTATCCTGTTGTTTTACGTGCTGACCCTGTTCGTGTTGATGGCCATCTACCCGTGGCCGCAGATCGGCAGCCAGGGCAGCCCGTTCGTGCAGATCTTCAGCAACCTGGGGATTGGCTCGGCGGCGACTATCCTCAACATTGTGGTGATCTCGGCGGCGGTGTCGGCCATTAACAGCGACATTTTCGGCGCCGGCCGCATGATGTACGGCCTGGCTCAACAAGGGCAGGCGCCCAAGGGCTTCGCGCAATTGTCCAAACAAGGCGTGCCATGGATGACCGTGGTGGTCATGGGCGCCGCTTTGCTCGGCGGTGTGGTGCTCAACTACCTGATCCCGGAAAACGTGTTCCTGCTGATTGCTTCGATTGCCACCTTCGCCACGGTGTGGGTATGGCTGATGATCCTGTTTACCCAGGTCGCCATGCGTCGCTCGATGACCAAGGCGCAGGTCGCCGAACTGAAATTCCCGGTGCCGTTCTGGCCCTATGCGCCGGCAGCGGCCATTGTGTTCATGCTGTTTGTGTTTGGTGTACTCGGTTACTTCCCGGATACCCAGGCGGCGTTGATGGTGGGCGCCGTATGGATCGTGCTGCTGATCATCGCCTACTGGCTGTGGGTCAAGCCTGCCGCCGGGCAAACGGCCAAGGTCGATTACGACCCGGTTTTGTCTCATCGATAACTTAGGGAGGCGTTGATGAAAACGCTTTGGCAACACTGCCACGTCGCAACCATGGCCAACGGCAAATACTCGATCATCGAGGATGCCGCCATGGTGACTGCCGGCTCGCTCATCGAGTGGGTCGGCCCCCGCAGCCAGGCGCCAACCGCGGATTACGCCCAGGTGCATGACCTGCAAGGCGCGTGGGTCACCCCCGGGCTGATCGACTGTCACACCCATACGGTGTTTGGTGGCAATCGCAGTGGCGAATTCGAGCAGCGCCTCGAAGGTGTCAGCTACGCCGAGATCGCGGCCAAGGGCGGCGGCATTGCCAGCACGGTGCGCGCAACCCGTGCAGCGAGCGAAGATGAGCTGTTCTCGAGCGCTGAAAAGCGCCTGCGCAGTTTGCTGCGTGACGGCGTGACCACGGTGGAGATCAAGTCCGGCTACGGCCTGGACCTGGCTAACGAACGCAAGATGCTGCGTGTGGCCCGGCGCCTGGGTGAAGCACTGCCGGTCAGCGTGCGCGCCACCTGCCTGGCCGCCCACGCGTTACCGCCGGAGTACAAGGACCGCGCCGACGATTACATCGAGCACATCTGCAGCCAGATGCTGCCGGCCCTGGCCGCTGAGGGGTTGGTGGATGCGGTCGATGCCTTCTGTGAATACCTGGCGTTTTCCCCCGAGCAGGTTGAGCGGGTATTCAAGGTCGCCCAGCAACTTGGCCTGCCGGTGAAGCTGCACGCCGAGCAACTCTCGTCGTTGCATGGCTCAAGCCTGGCGGCGCGCTACCACGCGTTGTCGGCCGACCACCTGGAATTCATGACTGAAGAAGACGCCATCGCCATGGCTGCGGCCGGTACCGTCGCCGTGCTATTGCCGGGCGCGTTCTACTTCCTGCGTGAAACCCAGCTGCCGCCGATGGAGGCCCTGCGCAAGCACGGCGTGAAGATCGCCATCGCCAGCGACCTCAACCCCGGTACTTCACCGGCGCTGTCGGTACGGCTGATGCTGAACATGGCCTGCACCCTGTTTCGCATGACCCCGGAAGAAGCCCTGGCCGGTGCCACGCAACACGCGGCCACCGCGTTGGGCCTGGGCGATACCCATGGCTCCCTGGAAGTGGGTAAGGTCGCGGACTTTGTCGCCTGGCAGATCGACCGCCCCGCCGATCTGGCCTACTGGCTGGGTGGCGAGCTGGATAAACGCGTTGTGCGCCACGGCGCCGACGTCACTGTTTGAGAGGATGCAGTTGTGGATAAGGTTCTGACATTCAAGCAAGGCCGCGTACCGCTGCTGATCAGCATGCCCCACGCCGGCCTGCGCCTCACCCCTGCGGTGGAGACTGGGTTGATCCCCGAGGCGCAAAGCCTGCCGGACACCGACTGGCATATCCCGCTGTTGTATGACTTTGCCGAAGAACTGGGCGCCAGCACCCTGGCTGCGGAGTACTCGCGGTTTGTCATCGACCTCAACCGGCCTTCCGACAACACGCCGCTGTATGCCGGCGCTACGACGGGCCTGTACCCCGAGACGCTGTTCGATGGCGTGCCGTTGTTCCGGGAAGGGCAAACGCCCTCCGAGGAGGAACAGGCCAGTTACCTGCAGAAAATCTGGGGGCCGTACCACCGTCAACTGCAAGAAGAACTGGCACGTCTCAAGGCCGAGTTCGGCTATGCGTTGCTGTTCGACGCGCACTCGATCCGCTCGTTGATCCCGCACCTGTTCGACGGCAAATTGCCGGACTTCAATTTGGGTACCTTCAACGGCGCTGCGTGCGACCCGCAGCTAGCCAGCCAGCTGGAAGCCATCTGCGCTCAGCATCCGCAATATACCCATGTGCTGAACGGGCGCTTCAAGGGCGGCCATATCACCCGTCATTATGGCAACCCGGCGCAGGATATCCACGCGGTGCAGCTGGAGTTGTGCCAGAGCACCTATATGGAGGAGTTCGAACCGTTCCGTTATCGCCCGGATTTGGCCGAGCCGACTCGGGTGGTGTTGAGGCAGTTGCTTGAAGGGCTGTTGGCTTGGGGACAGAAGCACTACCGGTAATTGTTGGTGCTGCTGCAATAGCTTTCGCGAGCAAGCCCGCTCCCACACTTGACCGCGCTCCATCATGGAATGCGCTCGAAATGTGGGAGGCTGGCTTGCCTGCGATAACGGTGGTTCAGCAACACTTTTATCAACTGACACACCGCCATCGCAGCATCGGTATCTACACAACTTCGGTACGACGCTGATCCTGTGGCGAGGGAGCTTGCTCCCGTGACGACCGGACAGCCGGCGCATATCCACCTGACACCCCGCGATCAAACTGTGGGAGCGGGCTTGCTCGCGAAGGCGGCCTGACAGTCAACACAGTTGGATTGTATATATCCATTGCTGCGGTAACGGCCACTTAGGGTTTCGCCTGACGGCGGGTCACTTTGGAAAAGAGCCGGAATGCCGGCCCAGCCCAAAGTAACTCGCAGGGGGGGCACGCGAACAGGTGCCGGAGGTGGATCGGCTGTATGACTATCTGCTCGGTTATCTGAGGTGCGAACTGCTGACACAGGTCTAAGTGCTCAAGGACATGCTCATTGCACAATTCGGGTTTATGATGCCAGACGGCAAAATAATAGACGTCCCCCCAGGGATGAACCCGACACCCTACGGAGCACGCAATGCAGACTTGGTACCCGCAGATCAAACCCTACGCCCGGCACGATCTGGCTGTCGATGACACCCACACCCTGTATGTCGATGAAAGTGGCTCCCCCGAAGGCTTGCCTGTCGTGTTCATCCATGGAGGCCCCGGCTCCGGTTGCGACGCCCAGAGTCGCTGCTATTTCGACCCGAACCTCTACCATATTGTCACCTTCGACCAGCGTGGCTGCGGCCGCTCCACGCCAAGGGCCAGCCTCGAGAACAACACCACCTGGGATCTGGTCGCCGACCTTGAGCGCATCCGCGAGCACCTGGGCATCGACAAATGGGTGCTGTTCGGCGGCTCCTGGGGTTCGACCCTGGCCCTGGCCTACGCGCAAACCCACCCCGAGCGTGTGCATGGCCTGATCGTGCGCGGCATCTTCCTCGCCCGCCCCCAGGATATTCGCTGGTTCTACCAGGAGGGCGCGAGCCGCCTGTTCCCGGATTACTGGCAGGACTATGTGGCACCGATCCCGGTGGAAGAGCGCCACGATATGATTGCCGCTTACCACAAGCGCCTGACCGGCAACGACCAGATCGCCCAGATGCATGCGGCCAAAGCCTGGTCGGGCTGGGAAGGCCGTATGTTGGGCCTGTGCCCGAGCCCGCAGCATGTGGAACGGTTTTCCGAGCCGCAGCGCGCCTTGTCCATCGCACGTATCGAGTGCCATTACTTCACCAACAACTCCTTCCTGGAACCCAACCAGCTGATTCGCGATATGCACAAGATCGCCCATCTGCCTGGCGTCATCATCCATGGCCGCTACGATATGATCTGCACGCTGGATAACGCCTGGGAGTTGCACCAGGCCTGGCCCAACAGCGAGTTGCAGGTGATCCGCGAAGCCGGGCATGCGGCGTCCGAGCCGGGCATCACCGACGCGCTGGTGCGTGCGACCGGCGAAATGGCCCGGCGCCTGCTCGACCTGCCGCCTGAAGAAGCATGAAGGGCCTGTTGCAGCGGGTGCGTGGCGCCCGGGTTGAGGTCGCAGGGGAGGTGGTAGGCTCGATTGACCAGGGTTTGCTGGTGCTGGTGGCCGTCGAGCCTTCAGATACGCCCGAAAGCGCCGACAAACTGCTGCACAAGCTGCTTAACTATCGGGTGTTCAGTGACGAGGAGGGCAAGATGAACCTGTCCCTCAAGGACATCGGCGGCGGTTTGCTGCTGGTGTCGCAGTTCACCCTGGCGGCGGATACCAAAAGCGGGCTACGGCCCAGCTTCTCCACAGCGGCTCCTCCGACCCTGGGAGCGGCGCTTTTTGAGCACTTGTTGTTACAAGCGCAACAATTGCATGGCAAGGTGGCTTCGGGGCGTTTTGGCGCGGATATGCAGGTGCACTTGGTCAATGATGGCCCTGTGACCTTCCTCTTACAGACATGAATGTATGAAAAACGACGTTAATGCCTAAAAACGCAGGGTTTCGCTACAAATACTTCACTGTCCCTGATGCGTTGTCTCGCGGGCTACTAGATAATCGCGCGCTACGGGGATCAGCGTTGTTTGGTCCATTTTTGACTTAGGTAGAGCCTTGTCCGACAACCGCATGGGGAATCATTTTGCCCCAGAGGAGTCGGAACATTGCTCGCCAACCTGGCATATAGATAGCTGGCCGTTGGTTTTTTGATCTGTTTTCGGCGAGGGTTGCTCGTGATTGTTAGTCCCTGTAATGCACCAAAATTGTCTGCCAAACGGTTACGAAACGCACTGGTGACGGGCTCTGCCCTGTTTTGCCTGTTCGGCGCGGGTCAACTGTGGGCGTTCAGTCTGGATGATGTGTCGGCCAAGGCAAAAGAGCTGGCTGGGCAGAAGTACGAAGCTCCGCGCAGCAATCTGCCGAACGAATTCCGCGAAATGAAATTTGCGGATTACCAGAAAATTCGTTTCCGCAATGAAAAAGCCGAGTGGGCCGATCAGAACACCCCGTTCAAGCTGTCCTTCTATCACCAGGGGATGCATTTCGACACCCCGGTGAAAATCAACGAAGTCACCGCCGATAGCGTGCACGAAATCAAGTACGACCCGACGCGTTTCGATTTCGGCGACGTGAAATTTGATCCTAAAGCCACCGAACAGCTGGGTTACGCCGGTTTCCGTGTGCTTTTCCCGATCAACAAGGCCGACAAGCAAGACGAAATCATGACCATGCTCGGCGCCAGCTATTTCCGCGTCGTAGGCAAGGACCAAGTGTATGGCCTGTCTGCCCGTGGCATGGCAATCGACACCGCGTTGCCGTCTGGCGAAGAATTCCCGCGTTTCACCGAGTTCTGGATCGAGCGTCCAAAGCCGGGTGACAAGCATTTGGTGATTTTCGCGCTACTGGATTCGCCACGCGCCACTGGCGCTTATCGTCTGATCCTGCGCCCTGGCACCGACACCGTGGTGGACGTCAAATCCCAGATGTACCTGCGTGACAAGGTCAGCAAGCTGGGCGTTGCGCCGTTGACCTCGATGTTCCTGTTCGGCGCCAACCAGCCGTCCAAGGTCCTCAACTACCGTCGCGAGCTCCACGATTCCAGCGGCCTGTCGATTCACGCCGGCAATGGCGAGTGGATCTGGCGTCCGCTGAACAACCCTAAACACCTGTCGGTCAGCAACTTCAGCGTCGAGAACCCGCGTGGGTTCGGCCTGCTGCAGCGTGGCCGCAACTTCAGCCACTACGAAGACCTGGACGACAACTACGACAAGCGCCCAAGCGCCTGGATCGAGCCTGAAGGTGACTGGGGCAAAGGCTCCGTCGACCTGGTCGAAATTCCGACCGCCGATGAGACCAACGACAACATCGTGGCCTTCTGGAGCCCGGCCGAGCTGCCGGAAGTCGGCAAGCCGCTGGACGTGGCTTACCGTCTGCACTGGACATTGGACGACGCGGCCTTCCATTCGCCGGACAGTGCCTGGGTCAAGCAGACCCTGCGTTCTACCGGTGACGTGAAGCAATCGAACCTGATCCGTCAGCCCGATGGCAGCGTGGCCTACCTGGTAGATTTCGAGGGCCCGTCCCTGAAGAAACTGCTGCCGGACGCTCCGGTACGTAGCCAGGTGAGCGTGGGTGATAACGCTGAACTGGTTGAAAACAGCGTGCGCTACAACGAACACACCAAAGGCTGGCGCCTGACCCTGCGTATGAAGATCAAGGACGCAAGCAAACCGACCGAAATGCGTGCGGCATTGGTGCAGGATATCGTGCAGCCTGAGCCTGAGTCGGTTTCCAACCATGTGCTCAAGGCCGACAAAGTCTTGGCCAAGCAGCATGAGAAGCAGGCCAAGAAAGACGCCAAGGACAAGGAAGCCAAACAGCCTGAGGCTGCCCCAGCCACACCGGAGCCGATCAAGACCGAGCAAGTCCTGACCGAAACCTGGAGCTATCAGTTGCCTGCCGATGAGTAATTCTCAAGTCAAGCCAGAGACTCTGTCCGAGTACCTGGCGCATCTACCCATGACGGCTGAGCAGCGCGCCGAGCTGGCGGGCTGCAAGTCCTTCAGCGAGTTGCACGAACGTCTGTCGTCCAAGACCTTCGACGCACCGACCGACGCTGCCCAAGCGTCGGTCGGCCGCCGCTTGACCCTCAACAGCGCCGAAGAGCTGCAAGACGCCGAGATGCTGGCGCTCGATGCCAGCGGTCGTGTGTGTCTCAAGGCCACGCCGCCGATTCGTCGGACCAAAGTGGTGCCCGAGCCTTGGCGCACCAACATCCTGGTGCGCGGTTGGCGCCGGATGACCGGCCGCACCAACCCGCCCAAGCCACCGAAAGATGAGCGGGTATTGCCGGCTGCGCGCTGGCGTACCGTGGGCTCGATCCGTCGTTACATCCTGCTGGTGCTGATGCTGGGCCAGACCATCGTGGCCGGCTGGTACATGAAAGGCATCATGCCGTACCAGGGCTGGTCGCTGGTCGACTTCGACGAAATTCGCAACCAGACCCTGCTGCAAACCGCTACCCAGGTACTGCCTTACGCGCTGCAAACCAGCATCCTGATCATGTTCGGGATTCTGTTCTGCTGGGTGTCGGCCGGTTTCTGGACTGCGCTCATGGGCTTCCTGGAGCTGCTGACCGGTCACGATAAATACCGTATTTCCGGTAAAAGTGCCGGTGACGAGCCGATTCCAAAGGATGCGCGCACCGCCCTGGTGATGCCGATCTGTAACGAAGACGTGCCGCGTGTATTCGCCGGCTTGCGTGCAACGTTCGAATCGGTGGCCGCGACCGGTGACCTGGATCGCTTCGATTTCTTCGTGCTCAGCGACAGTAACGACGCCGACATCTGCATCGCCGAACAGCAAGCCTGGCTCGACGTATGCCGCGAAGCCGGTGGTTTCGGCAAGATCTTCTATCGCCGTCGTCGCCGTCGCGTAAAGCGCAAGAGCGGCAACCTCGACGACTTTTGCCGTCGTTGGGGCGGTGACTACAAGTACATGGTCGTTCTTGACGCTGACTCTGTGATGAGCGGCGAGTGCCTGACCAGCCTGGTGCGCCTGATGGAAGCCACGCCGGATGCCGGGATTATCCAGACCGCGCCGCGTGCGTCGGGCATGGACACCCTGTATGCGCGCATGCAGCAGTTCGCCACTCGCGTGTACGGCCCGCTGTTTACCGCCGGCCTGCACTTCTGGCAGTTGGGTGAATCCCACTACTGGGGCCACAACGCCATTATCCGTATGAAGCCGTTTATCGAGCACTGCGCCCTGGCGCCGCTGCCCGGTAAAGGCGCGTTTGCCGGTGCGATTCTCTCCCACGACTTCGTTGAAGCCGCGCTGATGCGCCGTGCCGGCTGGGGCGTGTGGATTGCCTACGACCTGCCGGGCAGCTACGAAGAACTGCCGCCGAACCTGCTGGACGAACTCAAGCGTGACCGTCGCTGGTGCCACGGTAACCTGATGAACTTCCGCCTGTTCCTGGTTAAAGGCATGCACCCGGTGCACCGTGCGGTGTTCCTGACCGGCGTGATGTCTTATCTGTCGGCGCCGTTGTGGTTCTTCTTCCTGGTGCTGTCCACGGCCTTGCTGGCGGTGAACACGCTGATGGAGCCGCAGTACTTCATGGCCCCGCGCCAGTTGTACCCGCTATGGCCACAATGGCACCCGGACAAGGCGGTGGCGCTGTTCTCCACCACCATCGTGCTGCTGTTCCTGCCTAAACTGCTCAGCATCATCTTGATCTGGGCCAAGGGCGCCAAAGAGTTCGGTGGCAAGTTCAAGGTAACCCTGTCGATGCTGCTGGAGATGTTGTTCTCCATGCTGCTGGCGCCGGTGCGGATGATTTTCCACACCCGTTTCGTCCTCGCCGCGTTCCTCGGTTGGGCCGCTACCTGGAACTCGCCGCAACGTGACGACGACTCCACGCCCTGGAGCGAAGCGGTCAAGCGCCACGGTCCGCAAACCGTGCTGGGCTTCCTGTGGGCGCTGCTGGTGGTGTGGCTGAACCCGAGCTTCCTGTGGTGGCTGGTGCCGATTGTCGGCTCGCTGATGCTGTCGATCCCGGTGTCGGTGATTTCCAGCCGGGTCAAGTTGGGCCTCAAGTCCCGCGACGAGAGCCTGTTCCTGATCCCTGAGGAATACAACCCGCCGCAGGCCCTGCTGTCGACCGAGAAGTACACCCACGAAAACCGTTGGCACGCCCTCAACGACGGCTTTGTGCGTTCGGTGGTCGACCCGCAGCAGAACGCTCTGGCCTGCGCCTTGGCGACCTCGCGGCACCGTGAGGCCGAGCCCATCGAGTACCTGCGCATGGAGCGTGTTCGCCACGCGTTGAAAGTCGGCCCGGCTGGCCTCAACAACAGCGAACGCCTGGCCTTGCTCAGCGATCCGGTGGCCTTGGCTCGTCTGCATGAGCAGGTGTGGAGCGAAGGTCACGCCGAGTGGCTAGGCGCTTGGCGTGCCTCGATCAAGGCCGATCCGCACGCGCCATTGCTGCCCCTGCAACCACAGTCGCCCCAGGCCCAGCCGGCCTGATTCAGGCACCCCCGAAGGCTCACTTCGGGGGTGTTTCAAACGTTGGTCCTACAGCGTTTTTAGCCTCTTCCTTTTATCGCTAACTCCTTGTTATTTCGAAACAAAAGACCTTTGTTCGAAGCGTATTGCCGTGCCTGCGGCTGGGTTAGGATCGCCCCCCAAATTGGACTCGCTGCGGGGGCATTCATGATCAAAAGGTATTGTTTGGCATTGCTGATGGGCTTTTTCCTGGGGGGACAGGCAGGCCTGCTTTACGCCGGCGCGCTGGACAATGCTGTGCACCGCGGCGTGCTTAAGGTCGGCACCACCCCCAATAACGTGCCCTTCGAAATGCTCGATAAGCAGGGGCGCATCGTCGGCTTTGAAATTGACTTGCTCCACGCCATGAGCCGCGCGCTGGGCGTAGAGCTTGAATTGGTGGCGGTGCCCTACACGGAGTTGTTGTCGGGGCTGATGGCGAACAAGTTTGATCTGATTGGCAGCGGCATGACGGTCACTCAGGAGCGCAACCTCAAGCTCAACTTCAGTGACTCGTTTATCGTGGTGGGCCAGACTGTGCTACTGCATCCGCGCCTGGGCGGGAAAGTGTCCAGTATTGAAGAGCTGGACGATCCCAGTTACCGCGTCGTTGCAACCCAAGGCACCACCGGCGAAGCCGCGGCACAGCGCTTTCTCCTATCAGCGCGGCTCAACAGTGTGGCCAACCCGGAAGAAGGCGTGCGGCAGGTGGTGGAAGGCAAGGCCGATGCTTTTATCCATGATGCGCCCTACAACCTGATCGCGATGAGTCGGCCGCAGAACAGTGCTTTGTTGGTACTGGAGCAACCCTTCACCTTTGAGCCTTTGGCGTTTGGCCTGAAAAAAGGCGATTACGACAGCCTCAATTGGATCAACCATTTTCTCAACCAGATCGCCCAGGACGGCACCTATGATCGCCTGCATGACAAGTGGTTCAGGGACACGGCCTGGATAGCCGAGATCGACTGATCGTCATAACTGCTTACACATCAATCCCTAATCGAGAGGTCGCGCGCAAGCGTCTGCCTCTGTGCCTGGCCGGCTCGCTGTCAGTGTTTTGCGACACACGCCGATAACATTTACCGGTGAAACCTTTGTGGCGGACAACGAGTGGGTTAGGATCGCACCCCGAAATGGCGCAGCCCTTCTGTGCGCCCACCTTATAAGAATCGTTCAGGGGTCTTGATGATGAAAAAGTATCTTTCGATGCTGATGCTCGGTGTCACCGCGCTGGTCGCCGCCACTGCGGCCCAGGCCGGCGCCATTGATGAGGCGGTCAAGCGCGGCACGTTGAAAGTCGGTATGGACCCCACCTACATGCCGTTCGAAATGACCGACAAGCGCGGCGAAATCATTGGTTTCGAAGTGGACATCCTCAAGGCTATGGCCAAGTCCATGGGCGTCAAGCTGGAGCTGGTGTCCACCGGGTACGACGGCATCATCCCGGCCTTCCTGACCGGCAAGTTCGACATGATTGGCAGCGGCATGACCCTGACCCAGGAACGCAACCTGCGCCTGAACTTCAGCGAACCCTTCATCGTGGTCGGCCAGACGCTGCTGATCCGCAAGGAACTGGAAGGTACCATCAAGTCCTACAAAGACCTGAACGACGAGAAATACCGCCTGACCTCCAAGCTCGGCACCACCGGTGAGATGGTTGCCAAGAAGCTGATCTCCAAGGCCAAGTACCACGGCTACGACAACGAGCAGGAAGGCGTGCTCGACGTGGTCAACGGCAAGGCTGATGCGTTCGTCTACGACGCACCGTACAACGTGGTGGCCGAAAAGAAGGTCGGGAACGGCAAGCTGGTGTTCCTGGAAGAACCCTTCACCTTTGAACCTCTGGCGTTCGGTTTGAAGAAAGGCGATTACGACAGCATCAACTTCATCAACAACTTCCTGCACCAGATCCGTAACGACGGCACCTACGATCGCATCCATGACAAGTGGTTCAAGAGCTCCGAGTGGCTCAAGGACATGGAATAAGGCCTGACTGAACACCGCGTCGCGCCCTTCGCGAGCAAGCCCGCTCCCACATTTGACCGAGTTGCAACATGAGAATGCGGTCAAAATGTGGGAGCGGGCTTGCTCGCGAAGGCGGCATGACAGGCGACAAAAAACTGGAAAGTGAAATGAAACAGAAAAAAGCCCAATGGCCCTGGCACCTGCTGACGGTGGTCGTGCTGGTCGGCCTGGCGGGTGCCTTGTACTACGCCACGTCGTTGATGTCCTACGAGTGGCGCTGGAACCGCGTCCCCCAATACTTCGCCTATCAAGCCGAAACCTCCCAGCGCGCTGCGGATATTTCCACTGTGGTCGAGTTGGTGCGCAAAGGCGATATGGCCGAAGTCACCCTGCGCAACGACGCCGGAGTGGAACAAAAGCTCACAGTCGCCGATAACAGCCTGCAAGTGGCGCGCGGCGATGATGTGGCTGAAGGCGATGTGGTCGGCGTGACTCGGCAATGGGCACTGGGGCCGTTGATGTGGGGCTTGTGGACCACGCTGTGGCTGTCGGTAGTGTCCGGCATTCTGGGCTTGGCGATTGGCTTGGCGACCGGGCTGTGCCGGCTGTCGAAAAACCCCACCTTGCGCGACCTGTCGACAATCTACGTCGAGCTGGTGCGGGGCACGCCGCTGCTGGTGCAGATCTTCATTTTCTATTTCTTTATCGGCACGGTGCTCAACCTGTCCCGGGAGTTTGCCGGGATTGCCGCGCTGTCGTTGTTCACGGGTGCCTACGTGGCAGAAATCGTGCGCGCCGGCGTGCAGTCCATCACCCGTGGCCAGGACGAAGCGGCGCGCTCCCTGGGCTTGAGTGCCAGCCAGTCGATGCGCCACGTGGTACTGCCCCAGGCCTTCAAGCGCGTGCTGCCGCCCCTGGCCGGGCAATTTATCAGCCTGGTCAAGGACACGTCCCTGGTGTCGGTGATCGCGATTACCGAGTTGCTCAAGAGCGGCCGCGAAGTGATCACCACCTCGTTCTCGCCGTTTGAAATCCTGTTTTGTGTGGCGGGCTTGTACCTGCTGATCAACCTGCCGCTGTCGAAGATGGCCAGCCGGCTTGAGCGGAGGCTTGCCCAAAGTGATTGAAGTACGCGATCTGGTAAAGGTCTTCGATACCCGTGGGCAGGTGGTGCGCGCGGTGGATCATGTCACCACCCAAGTGGCCAAGGGCGAGGTGCTGGTGGTGATCGGTCCCTCGGGTTCCGGCAAGTCCACCTTTCTGCGCTGCCTTAACGGCTTGGAGGAATTCGACTCGGGTTCGGTGAGCATCGACGGCCTGCAACTGGCCGACCCGAAGACCGACGTGAATGCCTACCGCCGTGAAGTCGGCATGGTGTTCCAGCACTTCAACCTGTTCCCTCACATGACCGTGCTGGAAAACCTGTGCCTGGCGCAAAAGGTCGTGCGCAAGCGCGGCAAGCAAGAGCGGGAGGCCAAGGCCCTGGCGCTGCTGGAAAAGGTCGGTATAGCGCAGAAAGCCCGCGAGTTTCCATCGCGCCTGTCTGGCGGCCAGCAGCAGCGGGTTGCCATTGCCCGGGCCCTGGCGATGGAGCCTAAGGTGATGCTGTTTGACGAGCCCACCTCGGCCCTCGACCCGGAAATGGTCGGTGAAGTGCTGGACGTGATGAAGACCCTGGCCCTGGAAGGCATGACCATGGTGTGCGTCACCCACGAGATGGGCTTTGCCCGGGAAGTGGCAGACCGGGTGTTGTTTTTCGATCACGGCAAATTGCTGGAAGACGCCGCGCCGGCGGAGTTCTTCAATGCGCCAAAAGACCCACGCGCCCAAGCCTTCCTGCGCCAGGTGCTATGACTGTAGGAGCGAGCTTGCTCGCGAAAAACGTCAACGAGAACGCCACGCACCCTGAATGAACGCGGCGGCCTTGGGTTTATCGCGAGCAAGCTCGCTCCTACAGTGGCGGTGTTTCAGAGCTTGAATTTGTCGACCAGCGTCTGCAAGTCCAGGCTCAACCTCGCCAACTGAACACTCGCCGCCGCCGTTTCCTCGCTGGCGGCGGCGGTTTGTTCCGATACGTCCCGTACCTTCAGCACACTGCGGTTGATCTCCTCGGCCACAGCGCTTTGCTGTTCCGCTGCGGCGGCGATCTGCGGGTTCATTTCCTGGATGATCGACACCGTGCGGGCAATGGCGATCAGGGCGTCGCCGGCGTCGCGGGTCAGGGTGACGCTGTTATCGGTCAGGTTACGGCTGCTGTCCATGATATCCGCCACCTGCTGGGTGCCGTTATGCAGGCCGAGGATCAGCCCTTCGATCTCCTCGGCCGATTCCTGAGTGCGTTGGGCCAGGCTGCGCACTTCGTCGGCGACCACCGCAAAGCCTTGGCCGGCAGCGCCCGCACGCGCCGCTTCAATGGCTGCGTTCAGGGCCAGCAGGTTGGTCTGCTGAGAAACAGACTTGATCACATCCAGCACACTGGCGATCTTCTGGCTCTCCTGTTGCAGCGCGAGCATCGCACGGCCCGACAGCGCCATTTCACTGGCCAGGTTGCCAATCTGCTCCATAGCCTGGGTGACCACCTGCTCACCGGCGCCGGCCTGATGGTCGGCTTCTTGGGCCGCCAGCGAGGCGCGTTCGGCGTGGCGCGCCACTTCCTGGGCAGTGGCGAGCATTTCATTCATTGCCGTCGCCACCTGGTCGGTTTCATCTTTCTGCTCGTTGAGCCCGCTGCGGGTCTGCTCGGTGACGGTGGATAACTGCGTGGCCGCTCCGGCGATCTGCCGGGCGCTGTCACCGATACTGCTGATCAGGCTACGCAGGCTGCGGGTCATTTGCCCGATGCTTTGCTGCAACTGGCCGAGTTCATCGCGACGGTCGACCGCCATGTCGTGGCTAAGGTCGCCCTCGGCAATGCGGCGTGCGGCGCCAAGGATCTCCCGCAGTGGTACCGCAATCTGCCGGGCGATCCACCAGGCGGCCAGCGCGCCCAGGGCCAGGGCGGCCACTGTCACGCTCATCAGCAATGTGCGGGTGTGGTCTGCCTCGCTGTTGCGCTTGGTGTTCTGGCTTTGGCTCAACTGGTTACTGTTGTCGCGCAGGTCATCGAGTTGCTGTTCGAAGCGGTTTTGCACGGTCTCCACGTTGAGCTGGGCTTCCTTGAACTCGATCAACTGCTCGCGATAGTTAGCCAGGTCGGTCTTGAGCAGTGCTGAGTCCACGGGCAGCGCTGTGACTGCCAGTTGCGCGGTCTCCAGGGCGTCAAGGGCCTTGCCGATGGCCTCTGTATACATTGCCAGCGATTGCGCGGCCCAGGCGGGGCTCTGGGCGCGATCTTCGGCCAGCTCCATGGCCTGCCGCAGTTGCTCGATGGCATCAAGGGCCTTTTCGTCGTTCTGATCAGGCAGGTCACTGGCAAATTGGGCGAGGGTATCGCTGGCTTGCAGGGCGACTTTTTTCAGCGCCTGGCGGATGCGCTCACGCTGTTCGACCAGGGGCGGAAGTTGCGTCAGTGCCGCCTTGAAGTGGCTTGCAAGGCTCTTGGCTTCTTCAAGTCGCTGCAGGTCAGCCGGGTCTTTCAGGCGGTTTGATAGGTCGGCCAAGTGCTGGTCCATCCGTTCAATCTTCGCGGCCATTTTGCTCAGGCTATCGCTGTCTGTCAGGGTGCGGTACACGATGCGGTCGGCGCGCATGGCCTCGGCGTCAACGGCCAACTGACCCAGGGTCGTCAGGCTATTGGATCGGTAAAGCACGGCGTTCAAGGCTTGCCAGCCCGTAGCGGCGATCAGGAAACTGAGGATCAGCACTTGGCCAAAACCCAGGGCGAGCTTGAGGCGGACGCTGGCATTGACCAGCACGCGGGTTAGCCGAGAAAACATGGTGAACCTCCGAATCAGAGAAAGCATTTCGCAACACATGAAACGCTAATTCGATTCGGGGCCGTGGAGGGCTGATAACTGCGTAGGAAATTTCACAAGTTACGGCGGCTTTGGTAAGCCGCCGTGTAGGGTAATTCAGACCCGGAAGCGCCCAACCAGGGTCTGCAGGTAGATCCCCAGGCGCGCCAGTTCGGCACTGGAGGACGCAGTTTCTTCGCTGGCCGACGAGGTTTGTTCGGAGATGTCGCGCACATTCAACACGCTGCGGTTGATCTCTTCAGCCACGGCGCTTTGTTGCTCGGCGGCGGTGGCGATCTGCGAGTTCATGGCCTGAATGGTCGAGACGGTGCGGGTGATATTGCCCAGCGCGTGGCCGGCGCGGCGCGTCAGCTCAACACTGCTCTCGGTCAGCCCGCGGCTGTTGTCCATGATGGTTGCCACCTGCTGGGTACCACTTTGCAGGCCGACGATCAGCTCTTCGATCTCTTCAGTGGACTTCTGCGTGCGCTGGGCCAGGCTGCGCACCTCGTCGGCCACCACGGCAAAGCCACGGCCGGCCTCACCGGCACGCGCGGCCTCAATGGCGGCGTTAAGGGCCAGCAGGTTGGTTTGCTGGGCCACGGATTTGATCACGTCGAGCACACTGCCGATCTTGTCGCTCTCGCGCTTGAGTTCACCCATGGCCACTGTGGAATTACCCACCTCGGTGGCCAGGCGCTCGATCTGGGCGATGGCTTCACCCACCACCTGGTCGCCTTCACGGGCTTGCTGGTCGGCAGCCACGGCGGCTTCCGAGGCCTCTTCTGCATTGCGCGCCACTTCCTGCACGGTGGCTGCCATCTCGTTCATGGCGGTGGCCACCTGGTCGGTCTCGACCTTCTGGCTGTTGACCCCGGCGCTGGTTTGTTCGGTCACGGCCGACAACTGCTCGGCGGCGCTGGCGATCTGGGTGACACCGTCGCTGATCCCGCCGATCAACTCGCGCAGGCCTACGGTCATGCTTTGCATGGCACGCTGCAATTGACCCAGTTCGTCCTGGCGGCCCGATTCCAGGTTGTGGCTCAGATCGCCGGAGGCCACACGCTCGGCGACTTTGAGGGTCTGGTTCAGGGGGATGACGATCTGGCGGGTGATGGCCCAGGCTGCGAAGATGCCGACGATCAGCGCCAGCACGGTGGCAAGCAGCAACAGGTATTTGGCCTGCGCGGCATCTGCGTCACGCACGGCGGTCTGGGAGACGGTGAGTTTTTCGCTGTGGCCCAGCAGGATGTCGCCTTGGGCGATCATGGTTTTCAGCGCAGCCGCGCTGGCGACCTGGGAATCGCGATACTGGCTGACGGCGGCGCGGTAGGCTTGCAGTGAAGCCCCGGCTTCTTGCAGGTTGGCCTGGTATTGGGCCGGCAGCTGGCCTTGCAGTTCGGTGATTTTCTTCAGGGCGTTGTCGATAGCATCCAGGGCCGGTTGCTCGGCTTCGACCTTGCCGCTGTAGGTGTAGCCGCGTACTTGGAAGCGCGATTGCTGGATCAGCTTGCCCTGCTCCACCACGCTGTTGAACTGGGTGACGCTGTCACCTTGCAGCAGGGCTTTTTCGATTTCATTGATCTTGGCGACAGCATTGTCGGCAGTGTCGCCGAGCTTGCTGCGAGCACCCTCACGCTTGAGGCCCGCCTGGACCATGGCCGCGAAGGCCTTTTTGTATTGGTTCAAGGCTTCCTGCTGTTGCTCGACCAGGGCTTTGTCGTCAGGTTGCTCGATCAGCTCGGCGGCGGTCTTCAGGCCGCTGTCGAGGTGGGCGAGCAGGCCGTCGACCTTGTCCGTGCCTTGCTCGCCACGGCGCATATCGAAGTCCAGACGTGCCAGGCGCAGGTCTTTGGTCAGGCCATTGAGGCTGGAAATGAAGCCCAGCTTGTCGCCGCGACTGATCACATCCCCCAGGCCGGTCCAGCCGGTAAAGGTGATCAACAGCGTCAGGACCAATACCAGGCCAAAGCCGACGCTCAGCTTGCGGTTGACGCTTACATTCCCCAACTTCTCGGCTAACCAACGATACATGCTGCGAACTCCCCTAGAACAAGGCTTGGACTTATTCAAAGGCTATCGGCACGGGCGCGAGATTCTGTAGCTATGCACATGATCGTTCCCACGCTCTGCTGATCGTTCCCACGCTCTGCGTGGGAATGAATGGCGTGACGCTCTGCGTCACAAGGGCGGACGCAGAGCGTCCTGAGCGGCATTCCCACGTAGAGCGTGGGAACGATCAGTCGGGGGGTTAGAACAGGCGGGCGAGCAGGGCCGTTACGGCGGTTTCGACGCGCAAAATACGTGCACCCAGTTGAACCGGCTGCAAACCGGCCTTGGCCAGCAAGTCCACTTCATAGGGAATCCAGCCGCCTTCCGGGCCGATCGCCAGGGTCACCGGTTCCTCGAGGGCTCGGGGGCAGGCTGGGTAATCGCCCGGATGGCCGATCAGGCCCAGGGTGCCAGCCGCCATGGCCGGCAGCCGATCTTCCACAAACGGCTTGAAGCGTTTCTCGATAATGATCTCGGGCAGCACCGTGTCCCGCGCTTGTTCCAGGCCGAGGATCAATTGCTCGCGCACCGCTTCAGGCTCCAGGAACGGGGTTTGCCAGAAGCTTTTTTCCACCCGGTAGCTGTTGACCAGCACCACCTTGGGCACGCCCATGGCCGCCACCGTTTGCAGCACCCGGCGCAGCATCTTCGGGCGGGGCAGGGCCAGCAGCAAGGTCAGGGGTAATTTGCTCGGTGGCGGTTGGTCGAAGCTCACTTGCAGTTCGGCTTCAGCGGCTTCCAGGCGCAGCAGTTGGGCATTGCCCATCAGCCCGCCAATGCGGCCCACGCGCAGGGAGTCACCGACGGCGGCGCGGTGAACCTCCTGCATATGCACCAGGCGCCGATCGCGCAGCACTACGCGGTCGGCCGCGATAAAGTCGGCCTCTTCGAGCAGCAGCAGGTTCACGGCTGGGTCGCAGGCGGCTGGTCGTCGTCGACAGGCGCGTCATCCGGGTGTTCGCCACGCTTGCTGATCAAGCCGCTGAACAGGATGCCCACTTCGAACAGCATCCACATCGGCACGGCCAACAAGGTCTGGGAGAAGATGTCCGGTGGCGTGAGGATCATGCCGACCACGAAGCAGCCGATGATCACATACGGGCGGATCTTCTTCAGGTACTTGACGTCGACCACGCCGATCCACACCAGCAACACTACCGCTACCGGAATTTCAAACGCCACGCCAAAGGCGAAGAACAGCGTCATCACGAAATCGAGGTAGCTGGTGATATCGGTCATCATTTCCACACCGGCTGGAGTCGCGGCGGCGAAGAACTTGAAGATCAGTGGGAACACCAGGAAATAGGCGAAGGCCATGCCGGTGTAGAACAGCAGGATGCTCGACACCAGCAACGGCACGGCGATGCGCTTCTCATGCTTGTAGAGGCCTGGCGCGATAAAACCCCAGATCTGATGCAGGATCACCGGGATCGCCAGGAACAGCGAGACCATCATGGTCAGCTTCAAGGGCGTCAGGAACGGCGACGACACATCGGTGGCGATCATCGTCGCGCCGGCCGGCAGGTACTGGCGCAGGGGCGTCGAGACGAAGGTGTAGATCTGCTGGGTAAAGGCGAACAGCCCGGCAAAGATGATGAAGATCGCCGCCACGCAACGCAGCAGGCGGGTACGCAGCTCGGTGAGGTGCGAGACCAGCGGCATATGCTGGTCGTTTTCCGGTTTATCAGCGCTCATGGGGCTCGCGGCGGCAATGTAGGGTCATGGGGTGCGGGCGACGCAACGGGCGTCGGCGCGGGCGTCGTAGGAGCGGGCGCTGCCGGTGCGGCGTCGGCCACAGGGGCTGGCGCGATGCTGTGCTCGGCCACCGGCGTTACCGGCTTGGCCGGCTCTTGCACCGGGGAAAGAATCTTGCGGGCTTCCTGCTCCAACGAGAGGATGTGCTCGTTGTGCAATTGCCGACGGATTTCGTCGGCACCGATTTCCCGTTCAACTTCCTGTTTGATCGCGTTGAAACTGCGCTTGAGGCGCCCGATCCACAAGCCGGCGGTCCGTGCGGCACCGGGCAGGCGTTCCGGCCCCAGTACCAGCAGGGCCACCAGGCCGACGAGCAGCAGTTCAGAGAAGCTGATACCAAACATTAGTCAGTGCTCACGAGTCTTTGCGGGTCGGCTCTTGGACCTTTTCAGCCTGCACGTCGAAGGTACGGCGCTCGGTGATCGGCTGGGTGGCCTGCGGGTGAACAGGCTGGGCCGGTGGCACCGGGTTGGCGCTTGGCTCGGCTGGCTTTTCATCATCGTTCATGGCTTTGCGAAAGCCCTTGATCGACTCGCCCACATCGGTGCCCAGGTTCTTGAGCTTCTTGGTGCCGAACACCAATACCACCACCACCAGAATGACGATCCAGTGTTTCCAGTCAAAAATGCCCATGCTTCAAATCCTCAAGTCTTACGTTATTCAGGCGGACGGGCGCGAGGCCTTCTCGGCGTGCCCGGACAAGCCGAAGCGACGGTCCAGTTCATCCAGCACGGCCTGTGGGTGCTGCCCCAGTTGGGCGAGCATCACCAGGCTATGGAACCACAAGTCTGCGGTCTCATAGATTACATCGCTGTAATCACCGCTGATTTGCGCGTCCTTGGCCGCAATGATGGTCTCGACGGATTCTTCGCCGAGTTTTTCCAGAATCTTGTTCAGACCCTTGTGGTACAGGCTGGCGACGTAGGAGCTGTCGGCATCCGCGCCTTTGCGGTCTTCCAGCACCTGGGCCACACGGTTCAGGGTATCGCTCATGTTCAGTGTCCTGCAGGGTAGATGGCGTGCGGGTCTTTGAGCACCGGCTCCACAACCTTCCATTCGCCATTCTCGAACACGCGATAGAAGCAACTGTGGCGGCCAGTGTGGCAGGCAATGCCGCCGATCTGCTCGACCTTGAGGATCACCACGTCGGCATCGCAGTCCAGGCGCAGCTCGTGCAGGGTCTGCACGTGCCCGGATTCTTCGCCCTTGCGCCACAGTTTGCCACGCGAACGTGACCAGTAGATGGCGCGCTGCTCGGCGGCGGTGAGGCTCAGGGCCTCGCGGTTCATCCAGGCCATCATCAGCACGCGCCCGGTCTTGTAGTCCTGGGCAATGGCCGGCACCAGGCCGTCACTGTCCCACTTGATCTCATCCAGCCAGTCTTTCATGTTCGGCTCCGGCAATTTGCGACAGTGTATAACCGGATGGGCTATCGACGCACGATCAGATAAACACCCACGGCGACCATGATGCCGGCTGGCCAGTGGCCCAGTTGGTTCAATGGCCCACCAATCGCCAGCATCACACCGCCCACCAGGTGCGCGGCGCCGAGCAGGCGCAGGAACCAGTCGTCCTTGCGCTTGCGCCACGGTGGCTCAGGGTCCTTGGCGTGGGGCTGGGACATGCGCTCCAGCAGGTCGCGGGTCATGTTGGCCAGGTGCGGCAGCTGTTCGAACTGGCTGTGCAGGTTGCCCAGCATGGTTTTGGGGCTCATGCGCTCGCGCATCCAGCGTTCCAGGAAGGGTTGCGCGGTGTTCCACAAGTCGAGGTCCGGGTACAGCTGGCGGCCCAGGCCTTCGATGTTCAGCAGGGTCTTCTGCAACAACACCAACTGCGGCTGTACTTCCATATTGAAACGCCGCGCGGTCTGGAACAGACGCATCAGTACCTGACCGAAGGAAATATCTTTTAACGGTTTTTCAAAGATCGGCTCGCAGACGGTACGGATCGCCGCTTCGAATTCGTTGAGCTTGGTTTCCGCCGGCACCCAACCCGAATCAATGTGCAGCTGCGCCACACGACGGTAGTCGCGCTTGAAGAAGGCAAACAGGTTGCGCGCCAGGTAATCCTGGTCTTCCGGGGTGAGGCTGCCGACGATGCCGCAGTCGATGGCGATGTACTGCGGGCTCCACGGGTTGACGGTGCTGACGAAGATGTTGCCCGGGTGCATGTCGGCGTGGAAGAAGCTGTCGCGGAACACTTGGGTGAAGAAGATTTCCACACCGCGCTCGGCCAGCATCTTCATGTCGGTGCGTTGGTCGGCCAGGGTCGCAAGGTCGGTGACCTGCACGCCGTAGATGCGCTCCATCACCAGCACTTTGGGCCGGCACCAGTCCCAATACACCTGCGGCACGTACAACAGTTGCGAGCCTTCGAAGTTGCGTCGCAATTGGCTGGCGTTGGCCGCTTCGCGCAGCAGGTCGAGTTCGTCGTAGATGGTTTTTTCGTAGTCGGCGACCACGTCCACCGGGTGCAGCAGGCGCGCATCGGCAGAGAAGCGTTCGGCCGCGCGGGCCAGGATGAACAGCCATGCCAGGTCCTGGCCGATGATCGGCTTGAGGCCTGGGCGAATGACTTTCACCACCACTTCTTCGCCGGTCTTGAGCTGCGCGGCGTGCACTTGCGCCACCGACGCCGAGGCCAGGGGCTCGACGTCGAAGCGGCTGAACACCTCGCTGATCTTCTGGCCCAGCTGTTCTTCGATCAGCGCCATCGATTGCTGCGAATCGAACGGCGGCACGCGGTCTTGCAGCAGCATCAGCTCGTCGGCGATGTCTTCGGGCAACAGGTCGCGGCGGGTGGAGAGGATCTGCCCGAACTTGATGAAGATCGGCCCCAAATCCTGCAATGCCAGGCGCAGGCTGGCGCCACGGCTCAACGGTGACGGTTTGCGCGGCAACCAGCGCCACGGCAGCACATAACGCACCGCCAGCAGGAACCATGGCAAAGGCAGGGCAAACAGCAGGTCATCGAGACGGTAGCGGATTACGACGCGCTGGATACGAAACAAACGGCGGACGGCGAGCAGCTTCATGCGTTATCGCTTGGATCAAGGGAACGGCTCAAGCGCTCGAAGCGGGCCTCGAGGCGTTCCAGGTCGATTTTGGCCTTGTCGAGCTCGCGAAAGCGCGCTTGCGCTTCCCGTTGCCCGACCAGGGTGCGCGATTCTTCGCTCAGGTATTCGGCAAGGTTCTGGTTGAGGCTGGCGAACCCTTGCTGGTACCAGCGCGAGCGGCTGCGCAGGTGCCCGCTGATCAACTGGGTGGCGACGGGGCCAATCCAGCGCGACAGTTCGTATTCCCAGTCCAGCTCCAGGTCTTGCAGCACGGCGGCCAGGTCCATCAGCACCGCACTGTCGCCTTCCAGTTCCACCTCGGGGCTGTGGAGGATGGCGGTCTTGTTGCGGCTCAGTGCCAGGTGCAACAGGCTTGAGGCTGGCGCACGCAGAGTGCAATCGGCCTCAGCGGCCCATTGAGTGGCGAGCAGCAGGCCTTCATCGCTGGGCAGGATAAACAGCTGCAAGGCGGGGCTTCGGCAGTCGACGGCAATGACTTTGCCGGTCAGGTGCGCGAGCCGCGCCAGGGCGGTGCTGTCCAGGCGCAGTACACGGTTGAGGCCGTGCTCGACGCTGGCGAGAAGACCTTGCAGCAGCATCAGGGCTTGATGCCGCGGTGCAGGGCGACGATGCCGGACGTCATGTTGTGGTAGGTCACGCGGTCGAAACCGGCCTCCACCATCATCGACTTCAGGGTTTCCTGGTCCGGGTGCATGCGGATCGACTCGGCCAGGTAGCGGTAGCTCTCGGCGTCGTTGGTGATCAGCTTGCCCATCAGTGGCATGAAGGCGAACGAATAGGTGTCGTAGACCTTGGACATCAGCGCGTTGGTCGGCTTGGAGAATTCCAGCACCAGCAGGCGGCCACCCGGCTTGAGTACGCGCAGCATCGAGCGGATCGCGTCTTCCTTGTGAGTCACGTTACGCAGGCCGAAGGCGATGGTCACGCAGTCGAAATGGTTGTCGGGGAAGGGCAGCTTCTCGGCATCGGCCTGAACGAACTCGATATTGCCGGCCACGCCTTTGTCGAGCAGGCGGTCGCGGCCAACCTTGAGCATCGAACCGTTGATATCGGCCAATACCACCTGGCCGGTGGGGCCAACCAGCTTGGAGAACTTGGCCGCCAAATCGCCCGTGCCACCGGCGATGTCCAGCACCCGGTTGCCGGTGCGTACGCCCGACAACTCGATGGTGAAGCGCTTCCACAGGCGGTGCATGCCGCCGGAGAGCACATCGTTCATCAGGTCGTACTTGGCCGCCACGGAGTGGAACACCTCAGCGACTTTTTCCGCTTTCTGGCTTTCCGGGACGTTCTTGAAGCCGAAGTGAGTGGTGGGTTCGGCATCGCTGCCTTTGCGCTGATCAGTCATATCGCTGTCACCAAAAGAGAATGCGGGACATGATAATCCCCAAGGCCTACTTTGTCTTGGCAAGGCTGCAGGTAAGATAGGCGCTCATCGAGACCTTTTGCCGCATGGCGGGTGTTCTGAGTCGTTATATAGAGGAGTCATTGCAATGGCCCGTATTACCGTTGAGCGTGAACATACCCTGGGAAAAGAACAGGCGCGGGCCAAGGCTGAGCAATTGGCGCGCAAACTCGAGGATAAATATGGGGTGGAGTCTTTATGGGCTGGCGACACCCTGAAGCTCAAACGTTCCGGGGTTAAGGGCACGGTCGCGGTAGGCGAAGACTCGCTGCGCATCGATGTCGAACTCGGCCTGTTGATGTCGGCCATGAGTGGCACGATCAAGTCTGAAATCGAAAAATCCCTGGATAAGGCGTTGGCCTAACCTGGCTCTTAGGGTGCCGATTCTAATTTTAAACCCTACTTTGTGCCCAAGCCCTCAACTCCTGCGGGCCGTCCTCCACCCTTTTTGCGTGAGGTGCACCATGGCCAAAGTTATTTTGAAGAAAAAAATCGACGTTCAAACCACCCCCCTGAGTGAGGTTAAAAGCTATGCCCGCAAGATCTGGCTGGCGGGCCTTGGTGCCTATGCAAAGGTAGGCAGCGAGGGCGGCGAATACTTCAAAGAGCTGGTCAAGAGCGGCCAACATATTGAAAGCAAAGGCAAAAAAGTTGTAGTTGAACAACTTGATGCCGCCAACAGTCAGATTGATCAAGTAAAGAGTAATGTCTCCGGCGTCAGAGGCTTGGTTGAAGTTCAGCTGGATAAAGTTGAAAAAGCTTTTGACACGCGTGTTGCAAGTGCCTTGAATCGAATCGGCATTGCGTCTAAACATGACGTGGAGACACTCTCTGCTAAGCTCGAAGAGCTGACGGCATTGCTCGAACGTGTCGCGCGTAAACACTAAGGAGACATCGGGATGGCTGTTAAAAAGACTACTCAGAAAGAAGGCAGCTCGTGGGTTGGGGAAGTTGAAAAATATTCCCGCAAAATCTGGCTTGCTGGTTTAGGCGTGTACTCGAAGGTTAGCAGTGACGGCGGTAAATACTTCGAGACTCTGGTCAAGGACGGCGAGAAGGCCGAGAAGTTGACCAAGAGCACAGTCGGTAAAAAAGTGGACGCGGCCAAGGCAACTGCCGGTTCCGCCAAGTCGAGCATTTCTGACACCTGGGGCAAGTTGGAAGAAACCTTCGACAAGCGCCTCAATAGTGCGATTTCGCGACTGGGCGTACCCAGCAAGGCTGAGTTAAAGGCGCTGCACAGCAAGGTCGATACCCTGACCAAGCAAATTGAGAAGCTGACCGGCGCCAAAGCGGCTCCCGCCAAGACTGCCGCGGCCAAGCCAGCAGCAAAACCGGCGGCCAAACCTGCGGCTAAAACAGCCGCGGCAAAACCCGCCGTTAAAACTGCCGCCAAGCCTCTGGTTAAAGCCGCCGCCAAGCCGGCTGCAAAAGCCGCTGCCAAAGCGCCTGCCAAAACCGCTGCGAAACCTGCGGCCAAGCCAGCGGCTAAAACTGCTGCCGCTAAACCGGCCACCAAGCCTGCCGCTAAGCCAGTGGCCGCTAAAACCGCCGCGAAACCTGCGGCTAAACCGGCTGCCAAGCCTGCGGCTAAAACAGCGGCTGCCAAACCTGCCGCCAAGCCCGCCGCTGCCAAACCTGCAGCTAAACCTGCAGCGGCCAAAAAGCCTGCGGTAGCGAAAAAACCGGCAGCCGCCAAGCCTGCTGCGGCGGCCAAGCCAGCAGCGGCGCCAGCACCGGCCGCTTCTACCGCCAATTCGGTGTCCGCACCGACGCACGCGGCCGCTACTGCGACTGCAACGCCGGTCAACCCGACGCCATCCAGTCAGTCCTGATTTTTGCGGGACAGAAAAATGCCCGGCCTGTAGAGGCCGGGCATTTTTTATGCTTGGCAAAAATCAGCTATCGCGGGGCTTTATCCCAAGCCCATCAGTTGTAAGTGATCGAAACAGTCACGGCACTGGCCAGGGTACCGTGGGTAATTGCTTCTCCGGTTTTATGGTAAGCCGCTTTGAGTGGCAGTACCGCCTTGCTGGCGCTTGTCGCAACCGTACGGCTGCGTTGTACCTCGGTGCCATTGGCGGGGATGATGCCGGTGCTGGCCAGCCACAGTGCGGTGCCGCCCGATGTTCCCGTGTTGGCAAAGAGCTCGGCGTTGCCGGCAGAGGGGGTGCCGGCGAACTGGAAGATCACGTTCTTGACGTCCGAGTCGCAGTCGGCGGCAAGTTCAAAGTCGTGCTCTCCCGCAGAGTCGGTAGTGTCGAAGTCCGATACTTTGACCGCAGGCAAGGTAATCGTGCGGTTTACATCGCCGGCGTTAAGGTTGCAGGTGCCAGCATTGACCACGCCTTGAAATGTCAGGGTGCCAGTAGTGGCAGCGAGCGCGGCGGGGATGTCCAGGCTTGCGGTGATTGCCAGTAGCAGGGGCAGTGTAGGTAGACGCATCATGAGTCCTCAGGGGGTTCAGTTGTAGGTGATGTTGACGGTGGCAGTACTGGTCAGCGTGCCTTGGCCGACCGTGCCGCTCTTGTGGTACGCCGCGCCGAGTGGCAATACCGCGCGATTGCCGGTCACAACCAGCGTGCGTTCGTTGTCGCTGCCATTGGCAGGAATGGTTCGGTGAGTGCCGTCGATCCGCGAGTACAGCCACAGCGCCACGCCGTTGGCCGTGCCGGTGTTGGCAAAGAGCAGGTTGTTGTCAGTCGATGGCTGGCCGGAAAAACGAAAGGTGACGTTGGTGGCGTCGCTGCAATTGGCCGTCAGCTCAAAATGGCGCGCGCCGGCGTAGGGGCCGCTGTTGAAAGCACTGACCTGCACGGGGTCGAGCGTGATGGTGCGGTTGACATCACCGGCGGCGAGGTCGCAAGTGGCGACGGGGCTGACGAAAGTAACCGAGTTGTCGAGCTTGAGCTCAAAGCGCCCCAGAATCTGGCCGATGCGGGTCAACATCGTGTAATGGTAGACCCTTCCCGCAGGCACCTCCCCTCTGGTCACCGGCCCGATCTTGTAGAAGATTGCCTCGGCATTGGTGAAGATGGGGTGGCTTCCGCTGGGCAGGTAACCCACGGAATTGTCAAACGCATAGAAATTGCTCGCTGGACGGGCATCGGTAATCCTTATACGGATGCCGATGCCGGGAACCTCGGTTTGATTGATCGTGGTGGCCTGGTGATGCAGGTAATTGCGCGATGCAATTTGTATCAACGTCACGCTGTTGCAATTCATGAAGCGGGCCGCAGCCACACCGCTGAACGGTTGCTCGGTGATCACGCTGCCCACCGGCAGGTCGCGCGGTACGGTGATAGTCGCCGGAAGGGAGAGGCCGTGGGTGGAGTTCATATAGCTGTCGCACTCCGCTTGCGCAGCGATCGGCAGGCCAAGCACCAGCAATGTTGGGATGAGTCTGATCAATGTCTTCATCATGCATTCCGAGCAGTCACGAGGTATTTGTCGACAGGCGCTGCATGTGCGGCAACGGGTGTTTCGCTCCGGCAGATGCCTGCGTTCAGATGGCGTACGCGGTGGGCCGCGTCTGGGTGGGGGCGCGCACTTAGCGCGTAATGCAGCTTGCATGAAGCATTAGCTTGCGGGCCCCATTTGACGGTCAGTCGCCCTTCTGTGCGCGCCACGCGAACAAAGGCTTTATCGCCCTGGCCAACGATGCCGACGCTTGCGCCGTCTTCATCGAATACATCCGCACCGAATGGCAGCGGGTTGCCATCCTCACGCTGCGCCGTGATCAATACGGCTTGCCCACTGACCGTTTCGAACTGCAACTGCACCACCGAGCCGGCCCGAGGGGCGACGTTCTGCGCGGCGGTCTTGAGCTCTACATCGACGGACAGGTCCTTGGGGTCCAGCTCGACCACGTTCTGGCGGTAAGGGGTGAGATGCGGCACCACGGCATAACCGCTCTTGCCGATCTGGGCGCTGTGGTTACCGTTGATCCTTGCGCCCAGAGCGTCGGGGGCCTGGACGAGGCCGATGGTGTCGCCCAGCTCCGGTGCAAAGGTCACGCCGCCACGGTGGGCGACGATGCCGCCAGTCATGCCCAGGGAGGTCGATTGGTACGCGTTGCTCTGGCCGTAGCTTGCCGATAGCGCGCCCTGGGACGTCTGGTATTTCAGGTCGGCGCTGGTGGCGTAGCCGCTGCCCTGGGCACGGCTGCTGCTCAGGCCGTAGCTCAACTCACTGCGCTCGCCAAGGGTGCCACCCAGGCCCAGACGCTCACCTGAGCTTTGGCCGCCTCGGTAAGCAGTGGTCGTCAGGGTGGGCGTGCGGGCACCGCTGCCCAGCGGCAGGCTCACGGTAAAATCCAGCTGCTTGTCCACATGCTCAGTCAGCAAGTCACGGGTACGCTGCGCGCTGACTGTGTAGTGCAGCCCGTTCCATGTGCCGCTGTAGCCGGCGGTGAATGTCAGGTTGCCATTGTTACGGTTCCAATAGTTTTGCGAGGAGCCGGTGAGGTACACCGAGCCGTCGCCCACGCGTTGATTGAGGCTGATGTCCATCCGGTCGCGCAGGCGCGACACACGGTCAAGCTTGAGCCCGTCCAGGGCGAGGTCGCGGATGTGCGCCGCATCGCTCACGCTCAAGAAGCCTTCGGTGGAGTAGCGGTAGGCACCCAGGGCGAAGTGAGTACCGGTGTGGGCGAAGTTTTTGCTATAGCGTAGCTGCACGCTTTGCCCATCGCGTGAGCCATGCCCCGGCAGGTGGGCGTTGGACTGGGTCATGTCCAGCGACAGTGCACCGAACGGCGTGTTGAACGCAGCGCCCAGTAACTGCGAGCGGTAGTCCTCGCCTATCACGGCGCCGGTATAACCGGTCAGCAAATTGCTCAGGCCGTGTTGGTAGGTAGCCTGCATCACTCTGGGCGGATGGTGCAGGCCGATTTCATCGAGCAGTCCGGCACTCAACGAGTAACGGCTGTAGCCGGGGCGCAGCAGGTGGGCGTTGGCGGCAAAGGGGACGATGAACTCGCGGGTACGGCCATCGGCTTCGGTCACAGTGACGTTCAGATCGCCGCCATACCCGGTGGGGAACAGGTCCTTGAGCACGAACGGGCCGGGCGCCACGGAGACTTCATCGAGCAGTACGCCACGCTGGCGCACAGTGACCCGTGCGCTGGTTTCGGCGACACCGCGCACCACCGGCGCAAAGCCGGTCAGCGAGTCGGGGAGCATCCGGTCATCGCTGGACAGGCTGGCGCCGCGCAGGCGCACGCTGTCGAACAGCTCGCCGGGGGTATAGATTTCGCCGAGCACCAACTGGGACTTCAAGGCGCCCAACTCCCGCTGTACATACGTGGCGCTGCTTTGATAGCCCGAGGCGGTATGGGTACGGCTGTAATTGCCATTGTGGCGCCAGTGCCAGTCGCCCAGGTTGAGCCCGGTATTCAAGCCCAGGTAGCTGGAGCCCAGGGTGCGCCCGTCGGTGCGCGTGGTGAAGGTGCTGGCGTTGTAACGTACAAACGCGGCATCCACGCCGCCATCCCAATGTTGCGGGTCGACATAGCCGCGTGGCTGACGGGCCAGGTAAATCTGCGGAACCTGCAGGTCCAGGCGACTTTCGCCCGAGTCGAACCGGCTGCTGGCGCCGGGCAGGTAGCTGGCGATGTCGGCACAGTTGGAAAGGGCAGCCGGTTGAACGTTATCGACCGTGACGCCAAACCTGAGCAACGCCTGGCGTTCCAGGCACAGTTGCGCGGTGTCCTGGCCGGTGACGTTGGAGAAGGACAGAGTTTCACGCCCGATCCACTGGCCGTTGAGGTGCACGTCGGCGCGGTAGTTGCCGGGCAGGATGACGTTGCCTTGGTTGAATTTTGCAATATCGACTTGCGCGCCCGCCTTGCCGCCCGGAAAAAAGGCCGGGTTGAATTCGACCTGTTCGGCACTCTGGGCGTAGAGGCTGCAGGCGCCACTGATCAGCAGCAGGCTGTGCACGGTCAGCTTGAATCGATGGCGTGCCGGGGATGGATAGTTAACGCCGGCTGGCGTGTTGAAACTCATGTTCAGCGTTCTCGAAAAGCAGGTGTCAGCCAACGCTTGGCATAGGGATTCCCTACCCCAACCAATGGGCATCGACATAAAGAGATGGAAGCGTGGGAGGCGCCGCTCAGGGCGCGCTACGCGAGAAGGTCAGGTACCTGGGGCGTCATGGCGGGACCTTGGCGCTGTGGGCGATTTTCACGCCATAGTCGTCGAGTGTCTGGAATTGCACGGTGGCCGTGGCACTGGGCGCAGAGTTGAGCGTGGGCAGCTCAAAACGAAGGCGGCCACCGGGCAATACCATGTTTGCGCTGCTGGGCGACGCGGTTTTACGTGCGTGCCGTTGCCCCGAGTCCAGCACCTCGACGGCTTCGAAGGTCACGTGATAGGGCGTTGGGTTGAATACTTCCAGGCCCTGGCCCTGGGCGTTCGATACGCGTCGCCATTGCAGTTTTCCAGGCGCGGCTTGCACCCCGTACGCAAGATTGTGCGGGCGGTAAAACAGCTTGATCCGCGAGCGGAACGCCAGCTGCAGTTGATTACCGGTTTGCGCGCCTGGGGGCTGGGCAGGCACCTCCAACAGGTTGAACCAGAACAGGCTTTCCTGTGTCGTTGGCAAGGGTTCGCCCGTATAGGCCACGCGTACCACCTGTTGCTTGCCTGGCTCCATGCGAAAGATCGGCGGGGTCACCACAAACGGAATGTCGCCCTGCTCCGGCGTCGAGTGCTCGTCGCCCTTGTCCAGCCAGGTCTGGACCAGCACCGGTGCCTGGTTTTTGCTTTCCAGCCTGACGGTAACCTCTTTGTCGCTTTGCGGGTAAACCACACGGGTGCTGTTGATGATCACGCTCGCCTGCAACGTCGTTGCGCCCAGCAGCGTGAAAGTCAGCAAGGTGGTCTGCGCCAGAATCCAACGTACATTCATACGGGTTACCCCCTACACGCGGGCAGTGCTGCCGAATGCCGCACGCGGGCACCGAAGTCGCTGACGCTGGTGAACTCAACCCTGGTCGGCGCTGGCGGGCACTCGCGCAGCAGCGGCAGCGCAAAGCGTTTTACGTCGCCGGCCGGCAGCAGCAGGCTGTCGTTGGCGCTCTGGTTCGGCGCTTTGGCAAAGCGCTGGGCGGAGCTGAGCAATTCGACGGAGGCGAGCGAGACGTGATAAGGCGTCGGGTTAGTGGCTTGCAGAGCGTAGCCGCGCTCGTGGGCGACCAGTTTCCATTGCAACCTGGATGCCGCGCTTGCCACCGGGTAGGGCAACGCTTGCGGGCGCACGAACACGCGCAACCGCGTGCGGAACGCCAATTCGATCTGGTTGTTGTCTTCACCTTTTGCGGCACTTGGCGGCACTTCCAGCACATTCAGCCAGAACAGGCTTTCGCGATCGGCAGGCAGAGGCTCGCCCGAGTAGCGCAGGCGTAGCGCCTGTTGCTGGTGCGGCTCGATACGAAAGATCGGAGGGGACGCACTCAACGGCGCTTTTGCAGTGGCCGCGGTCGAGTACCGGTCGCCGTCGTCCAGCCAGGTCTGTACCAATGCCGGGCGGGTGCCCTTGTTTTCAAGGCGCACGATCACCTCTTGCCGCTCGGCAGGGTAGATCACCCGGGTGCCGTGGATAATGACGCCTGCGTCAGCGGTAAGCGGGCATAGCAGCATCGCAGCAGACACACAGGCGGCAACGGTAAGACGTGTCTTGATATTCATCATCTGGTCTCTTCACCCAGGGAGGAGCCCGCTCGCGCAGGCCCGCTCGCGCTTTATTCGGCGTACTCGATCATGAACCCGACTCGGGTATTGACCTTGCCTTCGGCAGCCGGGCCGCTGGCGTACAGCTGTGCAGCCAGAGGGATGGTTGCCTGGTTATCGGCGATCACCACGCCTTCGGATTTCTCCGTGTACACATTGATTGGCGTGCCGCTACGGCTAGTGACTTCTACCTGTACATTCTTGGCATTGGTGGTGTCGGACGGATCGTCATAGCCATCGATGTTCAAGCGGCCCGTGGCCACGTCGATAGCCGGGCTGGTGGGGTCGAAGGCAACCATGGCGGTACGTCCGTTGGTGCAACTGCCCTCACCCGGCGCGCCGATGCGAATGGAGAAACCAGTCAAATTGGCGCGACTGCCCGCCGTAGCCAAGCGTGCAGCGGAGACGCCACCCAGGTTTACGTCCTTGACCACGGCACCTGTGCCCGGCGTCGCACCTTCGACGGTGCAGGTCACATCGGTCACCAAGCCACTGAAATTGATCACGCCATCGGCGGCGTGCGCCGAGGGCGACACCGCGGCGGTCAAGGCCAGCGCGGTTGCAACGGAAGATAAAACGTTGGCTTTCATTATGTTCCTGATCTTGATTGATTGAAGTTTCCCGTCGCAGGTTGATGCTCAGCGCCTGTGAACCCGTGTCGAATTTTTTCACGGGGCGGGTGTGCATAATTTGTATCTAAAAATGAATGCGCTCTATAGTGAAGCCACGAGTTTTAGTTCGTGATTGTTCGAAAGCGTATTGTTTTGTTTAAGAATTTTTGGCGGGGGCTGAAGTTCGGAAACTTCCTTCAGGTTTTTCTGTAAGAAGTGGCTGTAAGTAAACGTAGTACTGTTATGTCCGCTTATTGAATCCTGCATAAGGCTGGTCTATAGCGTGCAGTACTGCATTGATTTAGGCGGGAGCTGTTATGCCAACTTCATCAGTTACTGTCTGTACCGTCATGCTGCTCGACGACCATGAAATGGTGCGCCAGGGTATCGAGCTGGGATTGAATGCCGAAGCCGACATCCAGGTCATCGGCTCCTACGGCACGGGGCGGCAATTGCTTGAGGCGCTGGCCCAGCAGCCAGCGCATGTGATAGTCATGGACTTTGTCCTGGCGCCCGCCGACATCGATGGCCTCAGCCTGCTTCAGTCACTGGGCAGGCGTTTCAGCCAGTGCCGAGCCGTGATCGTATCTTCGGACTGTTCGCCCGCCACGGTGTCGCTGGCCCTGAAGGCGGGGTGTTGGGGGATTTTGGGCAAGACTCAGAATCTGACCGAACTGATCACGGCTATTCGAACTGTCGCTCAGGGGCGGCTTTATCTACCGCCTTGTATGGTGCCGACATTACAAGGCAGGCAGTCGGCGTTCGATAGCGTCACCCTGAAGTCGACAGTTGATGTTTCCATGCCGCTGTCATTGAACTCGGGACTGACGCCCAAAGAGCGGGAAGTATTGCGTTGTTTTCTCGATGGTATGTCGGTAAGTTCGATTGCAGCAAAGTTCTCCCGCAGTGCAAGTACCATCAGTACGCAAAAACAGTCGGCATATAGAAAGTTGGGCGTGCGTAACGACAGTGAACTGTTCAAGTTTATTCAGCACTTCGGTGGGCCTGAGTGAATACCGTCAATGCGGATCATCCAGATAGCCCAAGGCCCAGCGCTCGGTGGCCTGACGTGCGGGTGACACCAGGTGTGGCGCCACCAGCATCATGACCTGGTACACCACCACCCGGACCTCGCCTTCACGGTCCAGGACGCGTTGGTAATCCAGGGAAAACAGCAGGGTCATGGTGATCTGCTCCACCAATTGCCCCAGTGCCTGGGTGCCACTGACCAGTTGCCCTGCGGCTTTCAACCGAGCCAACAGTGAGGCCAGGGTGCGCTTGAGCGCCGTGAGCAGGTGGCGAACCCCTTTGGCCAGCTTGGGCAAGCGCCCGGCCAGGTTCGACAGGTCCTGGAACAGGAACCGGTAGTGAGCCATGCGCTCCACTATCAGGTGCAGGAACAGCCAGTAATCCTCGGCCTCCAGTTGCGCATCGGCGGGAGGATCGAGCAGTGGCGCCAACTCGCTTTGAAAGCGCTCGAACAGCCCCAGCACCAACGGCTCCTTGCCATGGAAGTGGTAGTAGAGGTTGCCGGGGCTGATCCCCATTTCATTGGCCACCTCCATGGTCGATACGTTCGGCTCGCCCTTGTGGTTGAACAGCAGCAGGGCGCATTCAAGGATACGGTCGCGGGTCTTCATCCAGTCTTCTTAATGTGATCGTTGAGCTCAACGCACGCGCACGTAAGTGCCTGGCGCTGCTTCCATCGGTGGGTAATTCTGGTTGCCCAGAGCGGTGAGGGTTTCGCGTTGTACACCGGAGCGTTTTTGCACCCACTCCAGCCACTGCGGCCACCAACTGCCTTCGACGTGCTGGGCGTCGTAATACCAGGCGCGCGGGTCGCTGCTCAGCTTGAGGTTCTCGACGTAGTTGGCCTTGGGGTTACCCGGTGGGTTGAGGATGCTCTGGATATGCCCGCTGTTGGACAGCACGAAGCGCCGCTCGCCGCCCAGCAGTTGCGTGGAGCGGTACACCGCGTCCCACGGCGTGATGTGATCGTTGATGCCTGCCACGCTGAAGCTGTCCACCGCGACCTTGCGCAAGTCGATGGGCGTGCCGCATACCTCCAGGCCGCCAGGGTGGCTCAGGGGGTTGTGCTTGAAGAAGTCCAGCAGGTCACCGTGCAAGGCCGCAGGCAGGCGCGTGTTGTCGTTGTTCCAGTACAGGATGTCGAACGCCGGCGGTTCCTTGCCCAGCAGGTAATTGTTGATCCAGTAATTCCAGATCAAGTCGTTGGGGCGCATCCAGGCAAACACCTTGGCCATGTCGCGGCCATCCAGCACGCCTTGCTGGTAGGAGCGGCGCTTGGCGGCCTCCAGGGTTTGTTCATCGGCGAATAGGGTTGCGGGGCTATCGATCTGGCTGTCGAGCAGGCTTACCAGGTAACTGGCGCTGGAGATGCGCCGCAACTGGCGCTTGGCTTGCAGGTGGCCTTGCAGGGCGGCGATGGTCAGGCCCCCGGCGCAGGCGCCCATCAGGTTGACCTCGCGGGCGCCAGTGATGGCCCGGCACACGTTGAGCGCTTCTTCCAGCGCCGACACGTAGGTGGACAGGCCCCATTCGCGATGCCGCACGTCCGGGTTACGCCAGCTGACCATAAAGGTCTGCAGGCCGTTTTTGAGCGCGTATTGCACAAAGCTGTTGGCCGGGCTCAGGTCGAAAATGTAGTACTTGTTGATTTGCGGCGGCACCACCAGCAGTGGCTTGGCGTACTGTTTTTCGCTCATGGGCTTGTATTGGATCAGCTCCAGCAGCTCATTGCGAAACACCACCGAACCGGGGGTGGTCGCCACGGTCTTGCCCACTTCGAAAGCGTGCTTGCTGACCTGGCGCGGCAAACCGTTGTTGTGCAGCAGGTCTTCGAACAAATTACTCACGCCACGCACTACGCTGTTGCCGCCGGAGTTGAGCAACTCCTTGATCGCCAGCGGGTTGAGCAGGGTGTTGGAAGGGGACACGGCATCGTTGAGCAGGGCGAAGGCGAACTGCGCGCGGGCGCGATCATCGTCACTGAGGGCGCTGTCATCGATCCACTGCCGTGTCTGTTTTTGCCAGCTCAGATAGGCTTGCAAGCTGCGGCGGTACAGCGGGTTGAGCTTCCAGGTGGGGTCGCTGAAGCGATGGTCCCTGGGGTTGGGTTCGTGCACGGTCTCACCCAGCAGCACACGGCCCAGCTGGCCGCCCAGGGCCAGGGCGTGGCGAGCGGTGTGCACCGGGTTGCGCAGGCCGTGCGCGGCGACGGTACGCAGGGTCGACAGCAAGTCCCGGCCGCGCAGGCCGGTGATCGCATTTTGCGCGTTGATGAACGCAGCGGGGGTGGGCGCCGGGTTCGTCACGGGTCTTTCTCGCATGAGCCAACACTCCTTCGTCAAGTCATCAAGCAGGCACGCCAATCCAGAACCATAGTCGGTTCCTGGCAAGTTGCGCGGTGGTGTGGTCCTTCACACCGCCGGTCGCGGATGTATCACGGCACGCAGGCGCTCCTCCTCCAGAAACTTCATGATGATCGGCGCCACGGCTTCGGCCCGGGTGATCAGGAACAGGTGGCCGTCGTCGATGATGTGCAACTGCGCATTGGGGATGCGCCAGGCGAGCATGCGCATGTTGACCAGCGGGATCAGCGGGTCATCGTCCCCGGCCAGCACCAGGGTGGGCTGGCGGATCTTGTGCAGCCAGTGAATGCTGGTCCAGCCCAGCCCGGCAAACAGTTGCCAGTAGTAACCCAGCTTGCCGGCCGAGCGCACTTTGCTGGCGTGCTCGGCGGCCAGTTTGGAATCTCGGCGGAACGAACCGCCATAAATCATCGGTGCAATGCGCACCACGTGGGACGGCTGGATATAACGCCTGGGGCTTGCCATCAGCCACAACACCTTGGGCTTGCCCGGCACCATGAAAGCCCCGGCTGCGGTGGCCGCCAGGATCAATTTCTTGCAGCGCTCGGGGTAGTCATACGCAAATTGCTGGGCCAGCGCTCCGCCCCAGGACACGCCCACGGCATTCACTTGGCCGTAGTCGAGGTAATCGAGCATGCGGGCGGTGAGCTTGGCCAGGCCGGGAAAGCGGTAGGGCCGGTTCGGCGTCGAGGAACCGCCCACGCCGGGCACGTCGAAGGCGATCACTTCCAGGTCCGGGTCCAGGGCCTGGACGAACGGAAACACCAGCTCAAGGTTGGCGCCGATGCCGTTGAAGATCAGCAGCGGGGTCAAGTGCGGCTTGCCCGGGCGTACCGCCGTGCGGATGGTCTGGCCATCCAGGTCGATGGTACGGAAGATGAACGGTTGCGCCATGCTCAAGCCCTGTGAAGTGTTACAGCCGGAATGCGATCAAAAATGTGGGAGCGGGCTTGCTCGCGAAAGCGGTGTACCAGTATCAGATGTGCCAACTGAAATACCGCATTCGCGAGCAAGCCCGCTCCCACATTGATCTCATTTCAATTACAAAAGTGCCTAGCGTTCATGTACATAGGTACCCGGCGCCGCTTCAGCGGCTGCATAGGTTTTATTGCCTAATGTCGTCGGGGCTTTTTTCAATTTTCCCGCCCGCTCCGCCTGCCACACCTGCCAATGCAGCCACCACGAATCGGTGTGCTTGGTCGCATCTTCTTGCCACTCCAGCGCACTGCCGGCCAGACCCTCGCTGGTCTGGTAGCGCGCTTTGGGGTTGCCCGGCGGGTTGAGGATGCTCTGGATATGCCCGCTGCTGGACAGTACAAACTCGACCTTGCCGCCGAACAACTGCGCTGACTTGTAGCAGGACTGCCACGGCGTGATGTGGTCGTTGGTGCCGGCCAGGGAATAGATATCGGCAGTGACCTGCTTGAGGTCGATGGGCGTGCCGCACACTTCCAGGGCGTTGGCCCGTACCAGTGGGTTGTTTTTGAACAGTTCGATCAGGTCGCCATGGAACGCGGCCGGCAAGCGTGTGGTGTCGTTGTTCCAGAACAGGATGTCGAACACTGGCGGCTCGTTGCCCAGCAGGTAGTTGTTGACCCAATAGTTCCAGATCAAGTCGTTGGGGCGCATCCAGGCAAAGACCTTGGCCATGTCGCGACCTTCCAGCACGCCGGCCTGATAGGAGTGGCGCTTGGCCGCTTCCAGAGTCTGCTCGTCGACAAACAGCGCCACCTGGGTGTCCAGGGTGGTATCCAGCACGCTCACCAGCAGAGTCAGGGCGTTGACCTTCTTCTGCCCCAGCGCCGCGTAGTGGCCCAGCAGCGCCGTGCAGGTGATGCCGCCTGAGCAGGCACCGAGCATATTCACGTCTTTGCTGCCGGTAATCGCCGTGACCACATCGACCGCTTCCTTCAGCGCCTCGATATAGGTGGATAGCCCCCATTCGCGCTGGGCCTTGGTGGGGTTGCGCCAACTGACGATAAAGGTCTGCTGGCCATTACGCAGGCAGAAGCGTGCCAGGCTTTTATCCGGGCACAGGTCGAAGACGTAGAATTTGTTGATCTGCGGCGGCACCACCAGCAGCGGGCGCTCATGCACCTGCTCGGTAATGGGCTTGTACTGGATCAGCTCCAGCACGTCGTTGCGAAACACCACCGCGCCTTCGCTGGTGCCCAGGGTCTTGCCGACTTCAAAGGCGCCCATGTTGACCTGGCTGGGCATGCCGCCGTTGTGCACCATGTCCTTGGCCAGGTGAGACAAACCGTCGAGCAGGCTTTTGCCGCCAGTTTCAAAGAAGCGTTTGACCGCCGCCGGGTTGGCCGCGCTGTTGGTGGGGGCCATGGCTTCGGTCATCAGGTTGATCACGAAGTGGCCCCGGCTGATGTCTTGTGCCGACAGGTTGCTGTCGTCGATCCAGTCGTGAAGTTCCTTACGCCATGCCAGGTAGGTCTGCAAATAACGTTTGTAGAGCGGGTTCTGGCTCCAGGCTGGGTCGTTGAAGCGGCGGTCGTCGCCCTCGGGCACCAGTGCGGATTTGCCGAACATCACATTCTTCAATTCAACGCCAAAGTGGGCGACGTGCTTGACGCTGTGCAACGGTTGCTTGATGGCTTGGGTCAGCACCATCTTGGCCGAGGCCAATAAATCCTTTTTGCGTAACGCGATGATCGGGTTCAACCCCAGGGTGTTTTCCGAGGCCTGGCGTTTCAAGTCATCGTTATTCTTGTTACTCATCTACGACGCTCCATTGTCCGAAAGACGAGTACCGGCGATTGCTGCGCACCCAATTTCGATACACGACACCAGCCTGGTACTGCGACTCGGGTGACCGTTGATACCGCATCGTCAAATGCAGGGAACTTGCCAGCTCCATTGGTTACCCGAGTTTATTTTTTTTCGCAAGCGGGCCAATCGTTGGCCACGCGACAGGGCATTCAAGCAGATGAAATTAGAAAATGCGCTCTAAACAGCAAGACCCCTGTGCTAGAGCATCAGCCGCACGACCGACTCACTCGGATCGCGGGTTTTACCAGCGGCTTTGAGCTCGGCCAGGTAGTCGACCCACAAAGCGTCCTGACGTACGGCCAGCTGATAGAGATAGTCCCAGGTGAACAGTCCGCTGTCATGACCGTCGTCGAAGGTCAATTTCAGTGCGTACTGGCCGGCCGGTTCCAGCTTGATCAACCGGACGTTGAGCTTGCCGAATTGCAGGATGGGTTTGCCGTGGCCCTGGACCTCGGCGGAAGGGGAGTGCACCCGCAGGAATTCGGCGGGTAGTTGATAAACCTCGTCGGGCCCGTAGGTAAGGCCGAGGGTGTTGGAGGTTTTATGCAGGTTTACTGCGGTAGGAAATTTCGACATTGGAGATAACCCTGAAGGAACCGGCCCAAAATGCGGGAGGGACCAATGTGGGAGCCGGGCTTGCCCGCGATGCCGGCACCTCGGTGTTTCAGGAACACTGAGGTGATGCTATCGCAGGCAAGCCAGCGCCCACACAAGCCACTCCCACATTGAGTGAGGCTTACAGGATATAACGAGACAGATCTTCGTTCTGCGCCAATTCGCCCAGGTGGCTGTTCACATAATCGGCATCGATCTTGATCGCTTCGCCATTCTGCGCACCGGCCATGTCGCCGGCGCTGAAGGATACTTCCTCAAGCAGGCGCTCAAGCAAGGTAT
Source organism: Pseudomonas sp. BTN1 (assembly GCF_001907715.1). Lineage (NCBI taxonomy): Bacteria > Pseudomonadati > Pseudomonadota > Gammaproteobacteria > Pseudomonadales > Pseudomonadaceae > Pseudomonas > Pseudomonas sp. BTN1. Next base: position 85,402 of record NZ_MPBM01000009.1, read on the forward strand.
GCAGGCGACGGGCACCGATGTTCTCGGTCTTCTCGTTGACCTGCCAGGCGATCTCCGCCAGGCGCTTGATACCGTCAGCCTGGAATTCGATACCCAGCCCTTCGGTTTTCAGCAGCTCGCGGTACTGCTCGGTGAGCGAGGCATGCGGTTCGCTGAGGATGCGCTCGAAGTCGCCCGGCGTCAGTGCCTTGAGCTCCACCCGAATCGGCAGGCGGCCTTGCAGTTCGGGCACCAGGTCGCTGGGCTTGCTCAGGTGGAAGGCACCGGAGGCGATAAACAGGATGTGGTCAGTCTTGACCATGCCCAGCTTGGTGTTGACCGTGCAGCCTTCGATCAGTGGCAGCAAATCGCGCTGCACGCCTTCGCGGGAGACATCCACGCCGCCGGAGTTACCACGCTTGGCCACCTTGTCGATCTCATCGATAAACACAATGCCATGTTGCTCGACCGCTTCCAGGGCCTTGGCCTTGAGTTCTTCCTCATTGACCAGGCGCCCGGCTTCTTCGTCGCGCACCAGCTTGAGCGCTTCTTTCACCTTGAGCTTGCGGCTTTTCTTCTTGCCCTTGCCCATGTTGGCGAACAGGTTCTGCAACTGGCTGGTCATTTCTTCCATGCCAGGCGGGGCAGAGATATCCACGCCGGACACTTCGGCCACTTCGATCTCGATTTCCTTGTCATCCAACTGGCCTTCACGCAGGCGCTTGCGGAACAGCTGGCGGGTGTTGGAATCCGACGAAGGTGCGGCGTCTTCGTTGAAACCCATGCGTGCCGGTGGCAGCAGGGCGTCGAGGATGCGCTCTTCAGCGGCGTCTTCGGCGCGATGGCTGACCTTGGTCACTTCCTGTTCGCGCAGCATCTTCAGGGCGGCGTCAGCCAGATCACGAATGATCGACTCGACATCGCGGCCCACATAGCCGACTTCGGTGAATTTGGTCGCTTCGACCTTGATGAACGGGGCATTGGCCAGTTTGGCCAGCCGCCGAGCGATCTCGGTTTTGCCGACGCCGGTAGGGCCGATCATCAGGATGTTCTTGGGCGTTACTTCAACGCGCAGTTCTTCTGGCAGTTGCATCCGGCGCCAGCGGTTACGCAGCGCAATGGCAACGGCGCGCTTGGCATCGTCCTGGCCGATGATATGGCGGTTGAGTTCATGGACGATTTCGCGGGGAGTCATGGACATAGTGTTTGGCGGCCTCAAGCCTGAATAAGCCTAGGGCTTATTCGGCGAGGTCCTGCTCCTCAATGGTCTGATTGTGGTTGGTGAACACGCAGATATCGCCAGCGATACCCAGGGCGGTCTCGACGATTTCACGGGCCGACAGGTCGGTTTTCTTCAGCAGCGCGCTGGCCGCAGCCTGGGCGTAGCCGCCACCTGAACCCATGGCGATCAAGCCATGCTCGGGTTCAACCACGTCGCCGTTGCCGGTGATGATCAGGGAAGCGTCTTTGTTCGCAACCGCCAGCATAGCCTCCAGGCGGCTGAGGGAGCGGTCGGTGCGCCATTCTTTGGCAAGCTCTACAGCGGCGCGCACCAGGTGGCCCTGGTGTTTCTCAAGCTGGCCTTCGAAGCGTTCGAACAGGGTAAAGGCATCGGCGGTCGCGCCTGCGAAGCCGGCAAGCACCTGGCCGTGGTACAGGCGGCGCACTTTCTTGGCGTTGCCTTTCATCACGGTGTTGCCCAGGGAAACCTGGCCGTCGCCGCCCATGACAACTTTGCCGTGGCGACGTACTGAAACGATGGTGGTCAAGGGGAGAGTCTCCACGCAGCGGGGCGAAAATGCCCTGATGGAAACTCATATGGGGGTGGCGAGGGGGATTTCAACCGTAGGGAGGCAGTGCGGACGAGTGGTGATCGTTCCCACGCTCCGCGTGGTAATGCCGCCTTGGGCGCTCTGCGCCTGCTCTGTGACGCAAAGCGTCAAGGGGCACGTTCCCACGCGGAGCGTGGGAACGATCAGTGGGTATGCGTCAGCGGCTCTGGCGTTGTTGTAACAACAGGTTGCTAAACCCGGCGCCGGCCAATTGCTTTTGCGCCACGGTCAGCTGTTCGCGGTTGCTGAACGGCCCCACCAATACGCGATACCAGGTCGCGTCCTTCACCGTGCCGGACTCAACCGATACCGATTGGCCCAACAGAATGATCTGTGCGCGTACACGGTCCGCATCCGCCTGTTTCGGGAACGAGCCCGCTTGCAGGAAGAACTTGGTCACCGGCGCCGCCTTGGTTGCAGCCACCGGCGGTGCTGGCGGCGGCGTGATACCGGCCAGCGCGGCCTGGGCGCGCGCCGTGTCGATTTTCGCCGCTTCCGCTGGGGTTACCGGCGTGGTCGGCACTTGTGGCGTCGGCAGGGTTTTTTCCGGCACGGCGTCAGGCGGCACGATCACTTCCGATTCCGGCAGCAGCGTGTAGAAGTCGTACTTGGGCTTTACCGGTGCGGTCGGGCTCGGCGCGGTCTTGTTGGCTTCGGCGATTTTCGTGGCCTTTTGCTGCTCCTGTTTGACGCGCTTGACGTCATCGCCCTGGCCGGGCTCCAGCTTCATCAGAAACACGATAAATGCGCCGACCGTCAGGCCGATGGCCATCCACAACCAACCCGGAATCGGTTGCTTCGCCGGGGCCTGGTAGCGGCTGGCGCCGCGCTTGGGTGCAGGTTTTTTCTTGGCAGCCAACTTACATACGCTCCAGAGTTTCCAGGCCCAAGAGTTCCAGGCCTTGCTTGAGGGTGCGTCCAGCCAATGCGGCAAGGCGCAGGCGACTTTGTTTCTGGGCTTCGTCGTCGGCGGTCAGGATCGGGCAGTTCTCGTAGAAGCTGGAGAACAGGCCGGCCACTTCGTACAAATAGGTGCACAGGATGTGCGGCGTGCCTTTTTCGCCAACGCTGTTGAGCACTTCGCCAAATTGCGCGAGCTTGGCCGCCAGTTCCTGTTCGTGGGCGGCGTCCAGCGCGATCTGGCCCTCGACTTCGCTGAAGTCCTTGCCCAGCTTGCGAAATACCCCGGCCACGCGGGTGTAGGCGTACAGCAGGTACGGCGCGGTGTTGCCTTCGAAGTTGAGCATCAGGTCGAAGTTGAAGCTGTAGTCGCTGGTGCGGTGCTTGGACAGGTCGGCGTATTTCACCGCGCCAATGCCCACCACGCGGGCAATATTACGCAGGTCGGCCTCGGCCAGCTCCGGGTTCTTTTCCTTCACCAGGTTGTAGGCACGTTCCTGGGCTTCGGTCAGCAGGTCGATCAGCTTCACGGTGCCGCCGTCGCGGGTCTTGAAGGGGCGGCCATCGGCGCCGTTCATGGTGCCAAAGCCCATGTGCTCCATATGCATCGGGTGGGTGACGAAACCGGCGCGACGGGCCACTTCGAACACCTGCTGGAAGTGCAGGGCCTGGCGCTGATCGACGAAGTACAGCGCACGGTCAGCCTTGAGCACGCCACTGCGGTAACGCACGGCGGCCAGGTCAGTGGTGGCGTAGAGGTAGCCGCCATCGGCCTTGACGATGATCACCGGCAGCGGCTCGCCGTCGGCGGTCTTGAATTCTTCGAGGAACACGCACTGGGCGCCGTTGCTTTCGACCAGCAGGCCTTTGGCCTTGAGGTCGTTGACCACGTTGATCAGGTCGTCGTTATAGGCGCTTTCGCCCATCACGTCGGCCATGGTCAGTTTCACGTTGAGCAGCTCGTAGATTTCCTGGCAATGGGACAGGGAAATTTCACGGAAGCGGTTCCACAGCGCCAGGCACTCTTCGTCGCCGGCTTGCAGCTTGACCACCAGGCCCCGTGCGCGGTCGGCGAACTCTTCAGACTCGTCAAACCGCTTTTTGGCGGCGCGGTAGAAGTTTTCCAGGTCGGCCAGCTCGTTGCTGGTGATCGGGTTTTCCTGCAGGTAGGCCATCAGCATGCCGAACTGGGTACCCCAGTCGCCCACGTGATTCTGGCGGATCACGGTGTCGCCGAGGAATTCCAGCACCCGTGCCACGCCGTCGCCAATGATGGTGGAGCGCAGGTGGCCCACGTGCATTTCCTTGGCCAGGTTCGGCGCCGACAGGTCGATGACCACGCGCTGGCTGTCGCCGGCCTTGCGTGCACCGATGCGCGCATCGGCCAGGGCGGCATCCAGGCGCGACGCCAGGGCCTGGGTGTTCTGGAAGAAGTTGATAAAGCCTGGGCCGGCAATTTCGGCCTTGGTGACACTGGCGTCAGCCGGCAGGGCTGCGATGATTTTTTCTGCCAGGTCGCGCGGTTTCATGCCGGCCGGCTTGGACAGCATCATCGCGATGTTGCTGGCGAAGTCGCCATGGGTCTTGTCGCGGGTGTTCTCCACCTGGATCGCCGGCGACAGGCCTTCAGGCAACACACCTTCGTGGACGAGTTGGGTGAGGGCTTGTTGGATCAGCTGGCGAATGGTGTCTTTCATGGTGTTCTCTTTCGACCGCAAGCGGCGGCGCGCGATGCGCAGGTGGAAAAACTGGGCATTATCCGTGGCGAGGGCGGGCTTGCCAACCGTTCAGACTATATGGCGGACCTGCGGGCCTCTTCGCGGGCAAGCCCGCTCCCACATTTAAGGGTATTCACATTTCATAATGTGCGAGCTGGCTTGCCTGCGATGACGTAATTACCCTCAATACAAATCTACCGGGTCTACATCCAACGACCATCGCACCTGCCGACCGCTGGGCAGTTGCTCCAGCTCAAGCATCCAGCGACTTAATAGCCGATGCAGCGGCGCGCGGGAGGTTGCCTGCAAGAGTAGCTGAGCGCGATAACGCCCGGCGCGCCGCTCCATGGGCGCTGGCACCGGGCCGAGTAGTTCGATGCCACTGAGGGCCAGTTCGCCCAATAAACGTTCGGCGGCGCTGCAGGCCTCATCAAGAAAGCCTTCGGCCTGCCCGGGTTTGTGGGCTTCGGCACGCAGCAGCGCCAGGTGCGCAAAGGGCGGCAGGCCGGCGGCGCGGCGTTCGCTCAAGGCCTGCTCGGCGAAGGCAAAGTAGCCTTGTTCCGTCAGTTGAATCAGCAGCGGGTGGTCGGCCAGGTGCGTCTGGATAATCACCTTGCCTGGCTCTTCGGCCCGCCCGGCGCGCCCTGCCACCTGCACGATCAACTGCGCCATGCGTTCGCTGGCGCGAAAATCCCCGGAGAACAGCCCGCCATCGGCATCCAGGATCGACACCAGGGTCACCCGTGGGAAGTGATGCCCTTTGGCAAGCATCTGCGTGCCCACCAGAATGCACGGTTGGCCCTTGTGGATGGTGGTGAACAGTTGGTTCATAGCGTCTTTGCGCGACGTGCTGTCGCGGTCGACCCGCAGCACCGGGTAATCCGGGAACAGAATGCCGAGACGTTCTTCGGCGCGCTCGGTGCCGGCGCCCACGGGCCGCAGGTCCACCTTGCCGCACTGCGGGCAATGGCGCGGTACCCGTTCCACATGGCCGCAGTGATGGCAGCGTAACTCGCCGTGGCGCTGGTGCACGGTCATGCGCGCATCGCAGCGCTCGCACCCGGACATCCAGCCGCAGTCATGGCACAGCAGCGTCGGGGCAAAGCCGCGGCGGTTGAGAAATACCAATACTTGCTGGCCGGCGGCCAGGGTCTGGCCAATGGCCTGTTGCATCGGGCCGGAAATCCCGCTGTCCAGCGGGCGGCTTTTCACGTCCAGGCGCAGGAAGCGCGGTTGTTTGGCGCCGCCGGCGCGCTCGTTCAGGCGCAGCAGCCCGTAACGGCCGGTGTAGGCGTTGTGCAGACTTTCCAGGGACGGCGTGGCCGAGCCCAGCACAATCGGGATGTCTTCCTGGCGGGCGCGCACCAGCGCGAGGTCGCGGGCGTGGTAGCGCAAACCTTCCTGCTGTTTATAGGAGCCATCGTGCTCCTCGTCGACGATGATCAGCCCGGGGTTTTTCATCGGCGTGAACAGTGCTGAGCGCGTGCCGATAATAATGTCGGCCTCGCCGTCCCGCGCCGCTAGCCACGACTCCAGGCGTTCACGGTCATTGACCGCTGAGTGCACCAGGGCGATCCGGGCATTGAAGCGTTGCTCGAAACGCGCCACGGTCTGCGGGCCCAGGTTGATCTCGGGGATCAGCACCAGTGCCTGCTTGCCCGCTTGCAGGGTTTCGCGGATCAGTTGCAAATAGACTTCGGTCTTGCCGCTGCCGGTGACGCCGGCCAGCAGGAACGCGTGGAAACTGTCGAAACCGGCGCGAATCGCCTCATACGCGGCGCGTTGCTCGGGGTTCAGCGGCAACTCCGGCTGGGCCAGCCAGTGTTCGTGGCGCGGGTCCGGGGCGTGCTTGCGGATTTCCACCTGCACCAGGCCCTTGGCCAGCAGTAGGTCGAGGCTGTCTTTGCTCAGCATCAGCTTGCTTAATAGCTGATGGGCCACGCCGTGTGGATGCTGCGCCAAGGTGGCCAGGGCCTCACGCTGGCGCGGGGCGCGGGCGATGCGCGGGTCGTCGAGGCGTGCGCCGGGCGCCATCGACCAGAAACGCTCCTGGCGCGCTTCGGCCAGTTCGCCCTGGCGCAGCAGCACCGGCAGCGCCCAGCTCAAGGTATCGCCCAGGCTGTGTTGGTAATACTGCGCGGTCCACAGGCACAGCTTGAACAGCGCGGGCGGCAGCGGCGGTGTGGCGTCGAGCAGGGCAATAGCCGGCTTGAGCTTTTCGGCAGGCACTTCGCTGTGGTCGGTAACTTCCACCAGAATGCCGATCATTTCCCTGCGCCCGAACGGCACGCGCACGCGCATGCCTGGCTGCAACTGCGCACGCGACACGCCGGGCGGGGCCCGGTAATCGAACAGGCGGCGCAGGGGCGAGGGCAGGGCTAGGCGCAAAATGGCGTCGGGCACGCGAGGAGTCTCATCTATTAAGGCAGCGGTGGCGCAGGGGCGGGAGCCTAGCAGACCGGGGTTGTCACGTCTCCAGTACTGGAACCGGATCTTGTGGGAGCTGGCTTGCCTGCGAAAGCGCTAGTGCAGTAACAGATGCAGTGACTGACACACCGCCTTCGCGGGCAAGCCCGGCTCCCACATTGTCGGCGGTGTGTCAGGAATATCTGATGAAAGGGAGCTTTCGGCCATTACCGCCGCTTGCGCGATTAAAAAGGTCTGGTAGAATCCGCGGCCTAATTACGTGCGGTATTCGACAATAGTGTCGAGTGGCGGCACGCTAGCCTGAGGAAGTGCCATGAAAGCCGATATCCATCCAGCGTACGAAACCATCCAAGTCACCTGCAGCTGCGGCAACAAGTTCGAAACTCGTTCGAACCTGTGCAAGCCACTGGGTACTGACGTATGCAACGAGTGCCACCCGTTCTACACCGGTAAGCAGAAAACTCTGGACACCGGCGGCCGCGTACAGCGCTTCGCAGATCGCTTTGGTGCTTTCGGCAAGAAGCCTGCTACTCCAGCAGAGTAAGGTTCAAGAGCCTTATGGGCTTTTACCCGCTGTTGAAAAAGGCGTCCCTTGTGGGCGCCTTTTTTGTGCCTGGAATTTGGCTGGTGACCGCTCAGGCCGATGCATTCTGCCCCGCCCCGGCAGCTATCGCCCGCGTTGAGGTGCAGCGTGTGGTGGATGGCGACACAGTACGCCTCAAGGATGGTCGCAGCGTACGTATGATCGGCCTCAATGCGCCGGAAACCGGCAAGAAGGGCCGTCCAGGCGAGCCATTTGCCGTCGCCGCACGCCAGCGCCTGCAGGCGTTGGTCAAGGCCAGTGATGGGCGTGTCGGCCTGGTGCCGGGGCGCGAAGGCAAAGATCATTACGGGCGCACCCTGGCTTACCTCTACGGCGCCAATGGCGAGAACCTGGAGGCGCAACTGCTGGCCGAGGGCCTGGGGTACCAGGTGGGCGTGGCGCCGAACGTGGACCTGGTGGCCTGCCAGCAGGCGGCCGAAAACAGCGCCCGCCAGTCACGGCTCGGCCTGTGGCGCCAATCGCCGGTGCAAAACGTGGCCAATCTCAAGCGCTCCGGGTTTGCCCTGGTGGCTGGTCGGGTCAGCAAGATCGAGCGCAATCGCGGCGGAATCTGGATTGAACTGCAGGGTTCACTGGTATTACGCATTGCGCCCGAGCTGATCAGCCAGTTCGATACGGCCATGCTCAATGGTCTGCAAGGCCGCACCCTTGAGGCGCGTGGCTGGGTGCAGGATCGTTCCCGCCGTGGCGGCCTGAAAAAAGGCCAAGCACGCTGGCTGTTGCCAATAACCGACTCTCGCATGCTGAAATCGACGCTTTGAATAAAAAATTGTAGACATTTTTTATTTCGATTGTGAACAGATGAGCCCTTGTATCCCGTGGCTCTTGGCCAAAAGTCGTAGCCCAGGGCCCTTGACACCTGTGACTGCCCAGTCTTGTAGGGACTTTACGACACGCGTATCCTCGGCGGTCCGTCGACCAACAGTAAAAGCGGAATGCCGATATGTCTGATTTGAAAACTGCCGCTCTCGAATACCATGCCAATCCTCGTCCAGGAAAGCTGAGTGTAGAGCTCACCAAAGCCACTGCCACTGCCCGCGACCTGTCGCTGGCCTACAGCCCTGGTGTTGCCGAACCCGTACGTGAAATCGCCCGTGACCCAGAGCTGGCGTACAAGTACACCGGCAAAGGCAACCTGGTTGCAGTGATTTCCGATGGCACCGCGATTCTGGGCCTGGGTAACCTCGGCCCATTGGCTTCCAAGCCAGTCATGGAAGGCAAGGGCGTGCTGTTCAAGCGCTTTGCCGGCATCGACGTTTTCGACATCGAAGTCGATTCCGAAAGCCCGCAGGCGTTCATCGACACCGTCAAGCGCATTTCCATCACGTTCGGTGGCATCAACCTGGAAGACATCAAGGCACCTGAGTGCTTCGAGATCGAAAAGGCCCTGATCGAGCAGTGCGACATTCCGGTATTCCACGATGACCAGCACGGCACCGCGATCGTTACCGCAGCCGGCATGATCAACGCCCTGGAAATCGCTGGCAAAACCCTGGGCGAGGCGAAAATCGTCTGCCTGGGCGCCGGTGCCGCGGCCATTTCCTGCATGAAGCTGATCATCAGCATGGGCGCCAAGCTGGAAAACATCTATATGGTCGACAGCAAGGGCGTGATCCAGTCCGAGCGTACCGACCTGAACCAGTACAAGGCGATGTTTGCCCATCCGTCCTCCAAGCGCACCCTGGCTGACGCCCTCGACGGTGCCGACGTGTTCGTTGGCCTGTCCGGCCCGAACTTGCTGAGCGCTGAAGGCCTGAAATCCATGGCGCCGAACCCTATCGTGTTCGCCTGCTCCAACCCGGATCCGGAAATTTCTCCTGAGCTGGCCCACGCCACTCGCAGCGACGTGATCATGGCCACCGGCCGTTCGGACTACCCGAACCAGGTCAACAACGTATTGGGCTTCCCGTTCATCTTCCGTGGTGCCCTGGACGTTCGCGCCAAGCGTATCAACGAAGAAATGAAAGTGGCCGCTGCCAACGCCCTGCGTGAACTGGCCAAGCTGCCGGTACCTCAGGACGTGTGCGACGCCTACGGTGGCGCCAAGCTGGAATTCGGTCGTGAGTACATCATTCCAAAACCAATGGATAAGCGCCTGATCACCCTGATCTCCGATGCCGTGGCCAAGGCCGCGATCGAGACTGGTGTGGCTACCCTGCCGTATCCAAAGAACTACCCGCTGCAGAGCGTGGATGATGTGTTTAACGGCTAAGCCGTTATAGCGCACCAACAAAAAGCCCCGGCTGAGTGATCAGTCGGGGCTTTTTTGTGGCTGACGATTCACCCGAGTCTTGTGCGGATCCAAGTGTGGGAGCGGGCTTGCTCGCGAATGCGGAGTACCAGTCACCAAATAGGTTGGCTGACCCACCGCATTCGCGAGCAAGCCCGCTCCCACATAAGGTCTGCGTCAGGCCGCAGATCCCGTCAGAACAAATCGATCGGCGCGCCTTCATCCGCCGGCAGTGGGCTGCCCGGCACTGCGCCGTTGCCCAGTTCGTTGACCGACGGCGGTGTGTCTTCGCTCTTGAACAGCTCGAAGTACGCATTCGGCGTGCTCGGTGAAGCTGCGCGGCCACTGATCGGGTCGATGCGCAGGCTGAGGATGCCTTCCGGCTCTGGCTGGGTATGCAGCGGCTTGTCCTTGAGCGCTGCGCCCATGTAGCTCATCCAGATCGGCAGGGCGACGGTGCCACCAAACTCGCGGCGGCCCAGGCTTTCGGGCTGGTCATAGCCGGTCCACACGGTGGTCACGTAGTCGCCGTTGTAGCCGGAGAACCAGGCGTCCTTGGATTCGTTGGTGGTACCGGTCTTGCCAGCGATATCCGCGCGGCCCAGGGCCAGTGCGCGGCGGCCGGTGCCCTTCTTGATCACGTCTTGCAGGATGCTGTTGAGGATGTAGGTAGTACGGCCATCCACGATGCGCTCGGCAACCGCTGGCGCTTGCGGTTCGGCCGGTGCGCTGGCGTTTGCGGCCGACGGCGTGCCTGGCGTCGGCTCGATGGTGATACCGCCGTTGCTCGGTGCCGCAAGGCCGTCGGTTGCCGCCACGCCATTGACCACATCACCCGGTACCCGTGGCGGATTGGCAGTAAACAGGGTGTCGCCATTGCGGCTTTCGATCTTGTCGATCAGGTAAGGCGCGATCTTGTAGCCACCGTTGGCAAAGGTGCTCCAGCCGGTGGCGATTTCCATCGGCGTGAGGGTTGCGGTACCCAGAGCCAGGGACAGGTTCGGCGGCAGGTCCGACTTGGCGAAGCCAAAGCGCGTCATGTAGTCGATGGTCTTGCCTACGCCCATCGCCTGCAACAGGCGAATCGACACCAGGTTGCGCGACTTGTACAGCGCCTCGCGGATACGGATCGGGCCGAGGAACGTGTTGGTGTCATTCTTCGGGCGCCAGACCTTGTCCAGGTATTCGTCGACAAACACGATTGGCGCGTCGTTGACCAGGCTGGCGGCGGTGTAGCCGTTGTCCAGTGCCGCACTGTAGACGAACGGCTTGAAGCTGGAGCCTGGCTGGCGCTTGGCCTGGGTAGCGCGGTTGTAGTTGCTCTGCTCAAAGGCAAAACCGCCGACCAGCGCACGGATCGCACCGTTCTGCGGGTCCAGGGACACCAGGGCACCCTGGGCGAGCGGCACCTGGCTGAATTTGAGGCTGTCATCCTTCTGGCGTTGCACGCGGATCAGATCACCCACCTGGGCCACGTCGGAGGGCTGCTTGGGCATCGCGCCCATGCTGTTGGTGTTCAGGAACGGGCGCGCCCACTTCATGCTGTCCCAGGCTACATGGGCTTCGCCAGAACGGGTCAGCACTTGGATGCCGTCTTTCGATACCTGGGTAACGATGGCCGGGTCCAGGCCGCTGATCGAACGCTGTTTGCTCAATTCGGTGGTCCAGGCACTCAGGGTCTTGCCCGGCAGGCGCGACTCGGGACCGCGGTAGCCGTGACGCTGGTCATAAGTAATCAGGCCTTCATGTACCGAATGGTTGGCGATTTCCTGCAAGTTGCTCGGCACCGTCGTGGTGACGCGGAAACCTTCGGTGTAGGCCTCGCTGCCATAACGGCCAACCATCTCGGCGCGGGCCATTTCAGCGATAAAGGGTGCATTCACTTCGGGCGTCGGCACGTGATAGCTGGCATTCAGCGGCTCGGCCACGGCGCTTTCATAAGCGGCCTGGTCGATCTTGCCCAGCTTGTACATGCGGCCCAGGATCCAGTCGCGGCGTTCTTTGCTGCGCGCCGGGTTGGCCAGCGGGTTGAAGCGCGAAGGTGCCTTGGGCAGGCCAGCAATCATGGCCATCTGCGCCAGGCTGGCGTCACGAATCGACTTGCCGTAATAGACCTGGGACGCGGCCTCGATGCCGTAGGCGCGGTTGCCCAAGTAGATTTTGTTGACGTACAGCTCGAGGATTTCATCCTTGGTCAGCTGGCGTTCGATCTGCAGCGCCAACAGGATTTCGGTGGCCTTGCGGGAAAAGCTGCGCTCGCTGGTGAGGAAGAAGTTCTTCGCCACCTGCATGGTGATGGTGCTGCCGCCCGATTGAATGTGTCCGCTTTTTACCAGTTGTGTGGCTGCACGCACCAGGCTGCTGGGGTCTACGCCGTAGTGGTTGGCGAAATTATCGTCTTCGGCGGACAGCAATGCGCTGATGAAATTGGGTGGAATATCGGCGAAACGGATCGGTGTGCGGCGCATTTCGCCGAACTCCGCGATCAACTTGTCATCGCTGCTGTAGACCCGCAAAGGAATCTGCAACTGGATACTTCTGAGGGCCTCTACGGAGGGCAAACCCGGACTAAGGTAGAGGTAGGCCCCGCTGAACACGAGCAGCAGCCCGCAGACGATGGCGACAATGGAGTACCCGAAAAACTTCAGCAGACGAATCAAGGCTTTTGGATTTCCAGAGAAAAGAAAGAGTTACGCGTCGGGGCATGCATGGCAAACGATGGATCGACCCGGGCAGCAGATAAAAAGCGGGAAAAAACGCTGGGCATTAAAGCATTTTTCGGCTTGGGGCGTCATTCGCGAGCCTTGAACAAGCCGACCGAATGCAAGGTGCCTGGCAGCAATCAGGCGAGATGACAGCCGGTATGACAGGGAAAGTTTTGGGGAGTTTTATGGGAAAGGGATTTTTCAGGCGAAAAGTCGACACGGTGTTGGGGGTCGATATCAATGACAGTGGCATCAAGCTGATCGAACTGGGCCGTTCATCCGGCGGTTTCAGCGTCCAGGGCTACGCCACGCAAGTGCTGGCGCCCCACGCGGTGGTCGACGGCACCCTGCTGGACCTTGAGGGTGTGGGCCGGGGGCTGCAACAGGCGCTGTCGCGCCTGGGTACCTCGGCCCGGTACGCCGCCGTGGCGGTTGCGGGCCCGTCGGTAATTACCCGGCTGATTGACATGGACGCAGGCCTCAGCGACGAGGAAATGGCCTGGAAGATCCAGATGGAAGCCGACCAGTTCATCCCTTATCCATTGGATGAAGTGGCCATCGATTTTCAGGTTCAAGGGCCATCGGCTCAAGGGCCACAGTGGGTGGAGGTGATGCTGGCGGCGTGCCTGCGCGAGCAGGTCGAAGCGCGCGAGGCGGTTTTGGCCCTGGCGGGGCTGGTGCCGCGGGTGGTTGATGTAGAAGGGTTTGCATTGCAGCGCGCTTGCCTTCAGGATTTTGCCAGCTTCACGCCGGGTCACAGAGTCGATGGTGCACAATGGGCCTTGGATGCCCAAGGGATGGGAGTGGCTTGCGGGCTGGCCCTGAGGAGTTTCGCTGGATGACACGAATCAATCTTTTGCCTTGGCGCCAGGCCCTGGCGGAGCGCAGGCGCAAATACCTGTTGGTGCTATTGCTGGCGTTTGCCTGCATGGCGCTCGCGGCATTGTGGTTGGCTGATCAAGTGATCGACCAGGCGATAGACCGGCAGGTAAGCCGCAACAGCCGCCTGGAAGAGCACATCGCCACCCAGGACTCGCGCATCAAGACGATCGACGATCTTCAGGAGCGAAGCCAGCAACTGGCCGAACGCATGAAGGTGGTTCAGGACCTGCACGATGCCCGCTCTTCCGGGGCTCGATTGTTCGAGCAATTGGCGCGTGCGGTGCCTGAAGGTGTCCATCTGCATGAGGTGGTCGCAAACGGCGACACCATCAGCATTCGCGGCACGGCTGAAAGCAACCAGGATATCGCCCGTTTGATGCAGCAGCTCAAGCCAACCCAGGGTTCCAGTTCGACCCGTCTGCAGCGCGTGCAGGCCGAAGGTGCGCGCGGCGAAAGCGAATTTCAGCTGATGGTGCGCCAGGGAGAATCCAGCGAGGCGCAACCATGAGCCTGCCCAGGCTCGATTTTTCCACGCTCTCTTACAACGCTGCTAAATGGTCCCTGCCGGGCAAGGTGCTGCTTGGCTGTGCGCTGGCCGGCCTGGTGCTGGTGCTGGGCGAGGTTTCGCATGGGGGGCCGCAGCGGGAGCGATTGCACGGGCTTGAGGCGCGGGAGCAGGCGCTGCAGCAGCAACTCACAGAAAAGTCCGACCTGGCCGCGAGCCTTGAGCTGCGCACCCGGCAAGTCCGGAGCATGGAAGACAACCTTGCCAGCCTTCTAGGGCAATTGCCCGGCGAGTCCGAGCTGCCTGCCGTGCTGGAAGACATCGCCCGGCTGGCGGCTGCCCATGGGGTGTGGGTCGAAGGCATCACCGTGCTGGATGAAGCGCCTCGGCAGCTTTATATCGAACAACCCATGCAGATAAGCGCGTCCGGGGTTTACCACGACCTGGCGACGTTTGTCAGTGCCTTGGGTGGGCTGCCGCGGGTAGTCACCGTGCAGGACGTTACGCTTGGGCATCAGGGCGCCTTGTTACGGCTGAACATGCTCGCCAAGACCTATCGCAGCACCCTGCAAAACGGCAAGGCCCGTCCGGTGCTCGACCCAGGGCCGCTGTTTGTCTACGAGCCCTCGTCCTTGCGCGACCCGTTCACGCCGCCCGCCTTGCAGGCAGCCCACGTTCCGGGCCGGCCGGCCCTTGCCCCGGATTTCACCCGGCCACGGGGACTGTTGGAGGGTATGCGCCTCGATCAGTTCGAAATGGTCGGCACGTTGTCCCGTGGTGCGCAGGCCTTTGCCTTGTTGCGGGCTGGGGCCAGGGTGTATCGGCTGGCGGTGGGTGATTACCTGGGGCTGGACCATGGCCAGGTCACGGCCATTCAAGACGCTGCTGTCGAGCTGGTGGAGCTGTTTCCCGATGGACAGGGCGCCTGGCTGGAACGCCCGCGAACCCTTGTGCTGAACGTCAACTCATAACGGAATCAAACAATGAAATGGACCTTCTCGTCCTTCGGTGTGGCGCTATGGATAGCGTTCACGGCACCGATGGCTGCTGCTATGCCTAATCGCCTGGACCTTATCCAACTGCCGCCGCCCGACAGCGCCCCGCCGGTCAGCTATACAGGCGCCAAACTGACCCTGAATTTTCAGGACATCGACTTGCGTGCGGTATTGCAGCAAATCGCCGATGTCGCCGGGCTCAACCTGGTGACCAGCGATGAGGTGCAGGGCTCGATCACCCTGCGGCTCAAGGATGTGCCCTGGGACCAGGCTCTGGACCTGGTACTGCAAACCAAGGGCTTGGACAAGCGAGTCAAGGCGGGCGTGCTGCTGGTGGCGCCCGCCGATGAATTGGCTGCCCGAGAGCTGTTGATGCTGGAGTCGCGCAAGCAGATGGCCGAGCTGGCGCCCTTGCGTCGGGAGCTGCTGCAGGTCAATTACGCCAAGGCCGCCGACCTGGCCAAGCTGTTTCAGTCGGTGACCGGCTTTGAGGGCGCCACCGATGAGCGCGGTTCGGTGGCAGTGGATGACCGCACCAACAACATCATCGCCTACCAGACTGGCGAGCGGCTCGAAGAGCTGCGGCGCATCGTGGCGCAGCTGGATATCCCGGTACGCCAGGTCATGATCGAGGCGCGGATTGTGGAGGCCAATGTCGACTACGACAAAAGCCTGGGTGTGCGCTGGGGTGGGCGGCTCACCCGCGGCAACGGCGGCGTTGGCGGTATTACCAAGCCGCCGGCGGAGGGTGCCGAGCCGCCGCAAAACCCACCCAGTTCACCCTTTGTCGACTTGGGGGCGCTGGCCGGAACCTCGGGCCTGGGGATCGCCTATATCACCGACAACCTGTTGCTGGACCTTGAGCTGACCGCCATGGAAAAAACCGGCAACGGTGAGATCGTCTCGCAGCCCAAGGTCGTCACCTCCGACAAAGAGACTGCACGCATCCTCAAGGGCACCGAGATTCCTTACCAGGAATCCACCTCCCAGGGCGCCACCTCGGTGTCGTTCAAAGAGGCTTCGCTGTCGCTTGAAGTCACGCCGCAAATCACCCCCGACGACCATGTGATCATGGCGGTCAAGGTCACCAAGGATGAGCCTGACTACCTGAATCGCCTCAATGACGTGCCGCCGATCAAGAAAAACGAGGTCAACGCCAAGGTTCTGGTCAGGGATGGCGAGACCATCGTCATTGGCGGGGTTTTCTCCAACACCCAGAGCAAAGTGGTAGATAAAGTGCCATTTTTGGGCGATGTGCCGTATCTTGGCCGCCTTTTCCGGCGCGATGTGCTGGCGGAGAAAAAATCCGAGCTGCTGGTATTCCTGACTCCGCGTATCATGAATAACCAGGCGATTGCTGTGAGTCGTTGATTCTGTGCGAAATTTGATTCTTGTAGGGCCGATGGGGGCTGGAAAAAGCACCATCGGCCGTTTGCTGGCCAAAGAGCTGCGCCTGCCGTTCAAAGATTCCGACAAGGAAATTGAATTGCGCACGGGTGCCAATATCCCATGGATCTTCGATAAAGAAGGCGAGCTGGGCTTTCGTGACCGCGAGCAGGCGATGATTGCCGAGCTGTGCGGCTGCGATGGCGTGGTATTGGCGACCGGTGGTGGCGCTGTCATGCGCGATGAAAACCGTCGGGCGCTGCATGCCGGTGGTCGAGTGGTGTATTTGCACGCGTCGGTCGAGCAGCAGGTGGGCCGTACCGCCCGTGATCGCAATCGCCCGTTGTTGCGCACTGCCGACCCGGCCAAAACCCTGCGTGACCTGCTGGCGCTGCGCGATCCGCTGTACCGGGAAATCGCCGATCTGGTGGTGGAAACCGATGAGCGGCCACCTCGGATGGTCGTGCTCGACATCCTCGAGCGCCTGCAACGGTTGCCACCCCGTTAAAGCCTGGCCCGAAATGCGCTATTCTCGGCGGCGCGCCATCACCCTGTAAGGTATGGCGTAGAGCCACTAGGCGGTGTCGAGATATCGACAGTGCCGGTCGTCAATACATCTTCAACGCGGGGACACATGCAGACACTTAAGGTCGATCTAGGCGAGCGCAGCTACCCGATCCACATTGGCGCAGGTCTGTTGGACCAGCCCGAACTGCTTGCGCCGCATATTGCCGGCCGACAGGTGGCGATCATCTCCAACGAAACGGTCGCGCCGCTGTATCTTGAGCGTTTGAGCCGCAGCCTGGCGGCGTACTCGGTGATCTCCGTGGTGTTGCCTGACGGCGAGGCCCACAAAAACTGGGAAACCCTGCAGCTGATCTTTGATGGCCTGCTGACCGCACGCCATGACCGTCGAACCACTGTGGTCGCCCTGGGCGGCGGTGTGATTGGCGACATGGCCGGTTTTGCCGCGGCCTGCTACCAGCGCGGCGTGGATTTTATCCAGGTGCCGACCACCTTGCTGTCCCAGGTCGATTCGTCGGTGGGCGGCAAGACCGGTATCAACCACCCGCTGGGCAAGAACATGGTCGGCGCGTTCTATCAGCCCCAAGCTGTGCTGATCGACACTGCTACCCTCAACACCCTGCCACCGCGTGAGCTGTCGGCCGGCCTGGCGGAAGTCATCAAGTACGGGCTGATCTGCGATGAGCCGTTCCTGACCTGGCTGGAAGAGCACATGGACGCCTTGCGCGGCCTCGACCAGGTGGCGCTTACCGAGGCGATTTCCCGCTCATGCGCGGCCAAGGCGCTGGTAGTCAATGCCGACGAGCGCGAGTCCGGTGTGCGGGCCACACTGAACCTGGGCCACACCTTCGGCCATGCGATCGAAACGCACATGGGCTATGGTGTGTGGTTGCATGGGGAAGCCGTAGCGGCTGGCACGGTGATGGCATTGGACATGTCGCAGCGCCTGGGCTGGATCAGCGCCCAAGAGCGTGATCGCGGTATCCGCCTGTTCCAGCGCGCCGGTTTGCCGGTTATTCCGCCCACGGATATGACCGAGGCGGATTTCCTTGAACATATGGCGATAGACAAGAAAGTGATCGACGGTCGACTTCGACTGGTACTGCTGCGCCACATCGGCGAAGCCGTGGTGACCGACGATTATCCAAAAGAGATTCTACAGGCCACGCTGGGAGCGGATTACCGCGCCCTGGCCCAGCTCAAAGGTTAATAAGACCCGATGACTAGTTTGCATGCCGACGAGGCGTTCCTCGGCCATTACCACTTGAGCCACGACCCCTTTGCTCCACGGGTGCCGGGTTTCAAATTCTTCCCCGCCCAGCGCAAGCCGGTACTGGGGCAGTTGCATCACCTCGCGCGCTACAGCCAGTTGCTGCTGGTGGTCACCGGCCCTCTGGGCAGCGGCAAGACCTTGCTGCGCCAGGCGCTGGTGGCCAGCACCAACAAGCAATCGGTGCAGAGCGTGGTGGTATCGGCCCGCGGTGCCGGTGATGCGGCCGGCGTATTGCGCCAGGTAGCGCAGGCGTTGGACGTCTCCAATGCCGAGCCGAACGCGATTCTCAAGCAAGTGGTGCAGTTGGGCCTGACCGGCCAGGAAGTCTACCTGCTGGTAGATGACGCCGAGCAGCTTGACGAATCCGCCCTCGAAGCGCTGCTGGCGCTCGCGGCGGGCACGCCGGAAGGTCGCCCGCATGTGTTCCTGTTCGGTGAGTCGTCGCTGATCGCCGATCTGGAGCAGATCAGTGGTGAGCAGGAGCTGTTCCACGTCATCGAGTTGCAGCCGTACGAAGAGGAAGAAACCCGCGAATACCTGGCACAACGCCTTGAAGGCGCCGGGGCGGGTATCGAACTTTTCACCGCTGCGCAGATCTCTGATATTCACGAAAGCTCCGATGGCTGGCCTGGAAACATCAACCAGGTTGCCCGCGATGCGATGATCGAAGCCATGATTGCCAGCCGCTCTGCGGTCAAGCGTCCAAAGATGGGGTTCACTATGCCTAAGAAGCACGTATTGGCTATTTCCGCCGTTGTCGTGGTCGCTGTTGCCGCCGCCTGGTTGATCCCGGGCCGCAACAAAGCACCGACAACCACCGGCGCGCCAACCGAACAGGCGCAGTTGCCATTGGGCAAGCCCACGCCAAACGTCGAATTTGCCAACTCCGGCCAACCGACCAACCTGCCGATGGTCGGCCAACCGGTGATGCGCGGCCCGCTGGCCGAAGAAGCCGGTGGCATCTCCGAAGGCGACGACGGTGTGCCGGTGGAAGGCTCCAGCGCCACGCCGCCGACTGTGACCACCACCGCGCCACCTGCGGGCGTACCGGCTGGCACGCCAGCCACTCCGGTAGCGCCAGTCACACCGGTAGCGCCAGCGGCCAAGCCAACGCCTGCGCCGACCGTTGCCACCGCCAAGCCGGCACCGGTAGCAAAACCAGCGCCGGCTCCAGCGCCAGCCGCCAAGCCTGCTGAAAAACCAGCCGCCACCGTGGCCAAGGCCGGTGCCGCCGGCAGCAGCTGGTACAGCAGCCAGCCTACCGGCAACTTTGTGGTACAGATCCTCGGCACCAGCTCCGAAGCTAACGCCCAGGCGTTCGTCAAAGAGCAGGGCGGCCAGTACCGTTATTTCAAGAAAGTGCTCAACGGCAAGCCTCTCTACGTGATCACCTACGGCAGCTTCCCAAGCCGCGCCGCAGCCGATTCTGCTATCAAAGCCTTGCCAGCGAAGGTTCAGGCTGGTAAACCTTGGCCTCGCACTGTTGCCAGCGTTCAACAAGAACTGGCAGCAACTCGCTGAAGATCCGGCGGCCTTACCCAGGCCGCCCTCCCGGCACCTCAAAAAAATCCGCAAGTGCGTGCAGTCTCCCGAGACCGCGCGCTTTGTGGTGTCTGCGTCACAGTGGCTTTTGAGTCGTAGCGGTCAGAATTAAAAAAGTTTTGACTAGCACAGCATATCGCTTTAAACCTTTCATAAATGCGACATAGATTTGCGACATTTCGTCGCTAAATTTGTGAGCGTCTGTGTCGGTGTGTACAATGACCTCCCTTTTGCCCCCGCTAAGCCGGCGTACGTTCGGCGTGGAAGGTAACCGGTTGAATTGAAAAGAAATTTGCCTCGATATAAGAGGCAGCCTGGTGAGAAAGTGTCTATGAAAGCAGGTCTGTACCAACCCGATGAATTCAAGGATAACTGCGGTTTCGGCCTGATAGCCCACATGCAGGGCGAACCCAGTCATACCCTTTTGCAAACGGCCATCGAGGCCCTGACCTGCATGACCCACCGCGGTGGGATCAACGCCGACGGCAAGACCGGTGACGGCTGTGGCTTGCTGATTCAAAAGCCCGACCAGTTCCTGCGTGCTGTCGCCAAAGAGCAATTTGCGGTCGAACTGCCCAAGCAGTACGCCGTGGGCATGGTGTTTTTCAACCAGGACCCGGTAAAAGCCGAGGCCGCTCGCGAGAACATGAACCGCGAGATCGTTGCCGCCGGCCTGCAGATCGTCGGCTGGCGCAAAGTGCCCATCGACACCAGCGTACTCGGCCGTCTGGCCCTGGAGCGCCTGCCGCAGATCGAACAAGTGTTCATCGCCGGCGATGGCCTGAGCGACCAGGACATGGCGATCAAGCTGTTCACCTCCCGTCGTCGTTCGTCTGTGCTCAACGCCGCCGACACTGACCATTACATCTGCAGCTTTTCCCACAAGACCATCATTTATAAAGGCCTGATGATGCCGGCGGACCTCACCGCCTTCTATCCAGACCTGAGCGATGAGCGCCTGCAAACCGCAATCTGCGTGTTCCACCAGCGCTTCTCCACCAACACCTTGCCGAAATGGCCGCTGGCTCAGCCATTCCGCTTCCTCGCCCACAACGGCGAGATCAATACCATCACTGGCAACCGCAACTGGGCCCAGGCCCGTCGCACCAAGTTCGCCAACGATTTGATGGACCTCGAAGAGCTCGGCCCGCTGGTCAATCGCGTGGGTTCCGACTCCTCCAGCATGGACAACATGCTCGAACTGATGGTCACCGGCGGCATCGACCTGTTCCGTGGCGTGCGCATGATCATTCCGCCAGCGTGGCAGAACGTCGAGACCATGGACCCGGACCTGCGTGCGTTCTACGAGTACAACTCGATGCACATGGAACCGTGGGACGGCCCGGCCGGCGTGGTCATGACCGACGGCCGCTATGCGGTGTGCCTGCTCGACCGTAACGGCCTGCGCCCGGCGCGTTGGGTGACCACCACCAACGGTTTCATCACCCTCGCCTCGGAAATCGGCGTGTGGGACTACAAGCCTGAAGACGTGATCGCCAAAGGCCGTGTGGGCCCTGGCCAGATCCTGGCCGTGGACACCGAGACCGGGCAGATCCTCGACACCGACGCCATCGACAACCGTTTGAAGTCGCGTCACCCGTACAAGCAATGGCTGCGCAAGAACGCCCTGCGCATCCAGGCGACCATGGAAGACAACGACCACGGTTCGGCTTTCTACGACATCGACCAGCTCAAGCAGTACATGAAGATGTATCAGGTCACGTTCGAAGAGCGCGACCAGGTGCTGCGCCCACTCGGTGAGCAAGGCTACGAAGCCGTAGGCTCCATGGGTGACGACACGCCAATGGCCGTGCTGTCCCAGCGCGTGCGCACGCCGTACGACTATTTCCGCCAGCAGTTCGCCCAGGTGACCAACCCACCGATCGACCCGCTGCGCGAAGCCATCGTGATGTCCCTGGAAGTGTGCCTCGGTGCCGAGCGCAACATCTTCCAGGAATCGCCTGAGCATGCGTCCCGCGTGATCCTCAGCTCGCCGGTCATTTCTCCGGCCAAATGGCGCTCGCTGATGACCCTGGAGCGTCCAGGCTTCGACCGCCAGATCATCGACCTGAACTACGACGAGAGCCTGGGCCTTGAAGCGGCTGTACGTAACGTTGCTGACCAGGCTGAAGAAGCCGTGCGCGCCGGCCGTACCCAGATCGTACTGACCGACCGCCACATCGCGCCGGGCAAGTTGCCGATCCACGCGTCCCTGGCGACCGGCGCGGTGCACCATCGCCTGACCGAAAAAGGCCTGCGCTGCGACTCCAATATCCTCGTGGAAACCGCCACCGCCCGCGACCCGCACCACTTTGCGGTGCTGATCGGTTTCGGCGCCTCGGCGGTGTACCCGTTCCTCGCGTACGAAGTGCTGGGTGACCTGATCCGTACCGGTGAAGTGCTGGGCGACCTCTATGAAGTGTTCAAGAACTACCGCAAGGGCATCACCAAGGGCCTGCTGAAGATCCTGTCGAAGATGGGCATCTCTACGGTCACCTCGTACCGTGGCGCTCAGTTGTTCGAAGCCATCGGCCTGTCCGAAGAAGTCTGCGAGCTGAGCTTCCGTGGCGTACCGAGCCGCATCAAGGGTGCGCGTTTCGTCGACATCGAAGCCGAGCAAAAAGCCCTGGCCTTGGAGGCCTGGAGCGCGCGCAAGCCGATCCAGCAAGGTGGCCTGCTCAAGTTCGTGCACGGTGGCGAATACCATGCCTATAACCCCGACGTGGTCAACACTCTGCAAGCCGCTGTGCAGCAGGGCGACTACGCCAAGTTCAAGGAATACACGAGCCTGGTGGATAACCGCCCGGTGTCGATGATCCGCGACTTGTTCAAGGTGAAGACCCTGGACACGCCGATGGACATCAGCCAAGTCGAGCCGCTGGAATCGATCCTCAAGCGCTTCGACTCCGCCGGTATTTCCCTGGGTGCCTTGTCGCCGGAAGCTCACGAAGCCCTGGCCGAAGCCATGAACCGCCTGGGTGCGCGTTCCAACTCCGGCGAAGGCGGTGAAGACCCGGCGCGCTACGGCACGCTCAAAAGCTCGAAAATCAAGCAGGTGGCCACCGGCCGTTTCGGTGTGACCCCTGAGTACCTGGTCAATGCCGAGGTGCTGCAGATCAAGGTGGCCCAAGGCGCCAAGCCGGGTGAGGGCGGGCAATTGCCCGGCGGTAAGGTCAACGGCCTGATCGCCAAGCTGCGCTATGCGGTGCCGGGTGTGACGTTGATCTCGCCACCGCCGCACCATGACATCTACTCGATTGAAGACTTGTCGCAGCTGATTTTCGACCTCAAACAAGTCAACCCTCAGGCCCTGGTCTCGGTGAAACTGGTCGCAGAAGCCGGCGTCGGCACCATTGCCGCCGGTGTGGCTAAGGCCTATGCCGACCTGATCACCATCTCCGGCTACGACGGCGGCACTGGCGCGTCGCCGCTGACCTCGATCAAATACGCCGGTGCACCGTGGGAGCTCGGCCTGGCCGAAACCCACCAGACCCTGCGCGGCAACGACCTGCGCGGCAAGGTGCGGGTGCAGACCGACGGCGGCCTGAAAACCGGCCTCGACGTGATCAAGGCGGCAATCCTCGGCGCCGAGAGCTTCGGCTTCGGCACCGCTCCCATGATCGCCCTGGGCTGCAAATACCTGCGCATCTGCCACCTGAACAACTGCGCTACCGGCGTAGCGACTCAGAACGAAAAACTGCGCAAGGATCACTACATCGGCACCGTCGACATGGTGGTGAATTTCTTCACCTACGTCGCCGAAGAAACCCGTGAGTGGCTGGCCAAGCTGGGCGTACGTTCGCTGGAAGAGCTGATCGGTCGCACCGACCTGTTGGACATCCTCGAAGGCCAGACCGCCAAGCAACAACATCTGGACCTCACCCCGCTGTTGGGCAGCGATCACATCCCGGCAGACAAGCCACAGTTCTGCCAGGTGGACCGCAACCCACCGTTCGACAAAGGCTTGCTGGCCGAGAAAATGGTCGAAATGGCCGGCTCCTCGATCAACGACTCCAGCGGTGGCGAATTCGCGCTGGATATCTGCAACTGCGACCGTTCCATCGGTGCTCGCATTTCCGGTGAAATCGCGCGCAAGCACGGCAACCAGGGCATGGCGAAAGCGCCGATCACCTTCCGCTTCAAGGGCACTGCGGGCCAAAGCTTCGGCGTGTGGAACGCCGGCGGCCTGCACATGTACCTGGAAGGCGACGCCAACGACTACGTGGGCAAGGGCATGACCGGCGGCAAGCTGGTCATCGTCCCGCCGGCTGGCAGCGTGTACAAGACCCAGGACAGCGCCATCATCGGCAACACCTGCTTGTACGGCGCCACCGGTGGCAAGCTGTTTGCCGCAGGTACCGCCGGTGAGCGTTTCGCCGTGCGTAACTCCGGTGCCCACACCGTGGTGGAAGGTACTGGCGATCACTGCTGCGAGTACATGACCGGAGGCTTTGTCGCGGTACTGGGCAAGACCGGTTACAACTTCGGTTCGGGCATGACCGGCGGTTTCGCCTACGTGCTCGACCAGGACAACACCTTCGTCGACAAGGTCAACCACGAGTTGGTCGAGATCCAGCGCATCAGCGGCGAAGCCATGGAGTCCTACCGGAACCACTTGCAGCACGTGCTGGACGAGTACGTCGAGGAAACCGGCAGCGAATGGGGTCGTAACCTCGCCGAAAACCTCGATGATTACCTGCGTCGTTTCTGGCTGGTCAAGCCCAAGGCTGCCAACCTGAAATCGTTGCTTTCCAGCATCCGTGCCAACCCGCAGTGATATGCGCCTGAACAGTTTGATGAGGTTTTAACATGGCTGAACGTCTGAATAACGACTTCCAGTTCATCGATGTCGGGCGCAAAGATCCGAAGAAGAAACTGTTGCGTCAACGCAAGAAAGAGTTCGTGGAAATCTACGAACCCTTCAAACCCCAGCACTCGGCCGACCAGGCCCATCGCTGCCTGGGTTGCGGTAACCCGTATTGCGAATGGAAGTGCCCGGTGCACAACTTCATTCCCAACTGGCTCAAGCTGGTGGCCGAGGGCAACATCCTCGCCGCTGCCGAGCTGTCTCACCAGACCAATACCCTGCCGGAAGTCTGCGGCCGGGTGTGTCCGCAAGACCGGCTGTGTGAAGGGGCCTGCACCCTCAACGACGGCTTCGGCGCGGTGACCATCGGTTCGGTGGAGAAGTACATCACCGACACCGCGTTCGCCATGGGCTGGCGCCCGGACATGTCCAAGGTCAAGCCGACCGGCAAGCGCGTCGCGATCATCGGCGCAGGCCCTGCTGGCCTGGGGTGTGCCGACGTGCTGGTGCGTGGCGGCGTGACCCCGGTGGTGTTCGACAAGAACCCGGAAATCGGTGGCTTGCTGACCTTCGGCATTCCCGAGTTCAAGCTGGAAAAAACCGTACTGAGCCACCGTCGTGAAGTGTTCACCGGCATGGGTATCGAGTTCCGTCTCAATACCGAAATCGGCAAAGACATCACCATGGAGCAACTGCTCGCCGAATACGATGCGGTGTTCATGGGCATGGGCACCTACACCTACATGAAGGGCGGCTTTGCCGGTGAGGACTTGCCAGGCGTGTATGACGCGCTCGACTTCCTGATCGCCAACGTCAACCGCAACCTGGGCTTTGAAAAGTCGCCGGAAGATTTCGTCGATATGAAGGGCAAGAAGGTCGTGGTGCTGGGCGGTGGCGACACCGCGATGGACTGCAACCGCACCTCGATCCGCCAGGGCGCCAAGTCGGTGACTTGCGCGTATCGCCGTGACGAAGCCAACATGCCCGGCTCGCGCAAAGAGGTGAAGAACGCCAAGGAAGAAGGCGTGAAATTCCTCTACAACCGCCAGCCGATCGCCATCGTCGGTGAAGACCGCGTCGAAGGTGTGAAGGTGGTCGAGACCCGTCTCGGCGAGCCGGATGCCCGTGGCCGTCGCAGCCCCGAGCCGATCCCGGGTTCCGAAGAAATCATCCCGGCTGACGCCGTGGTCATCGCCTTCGGTTTCCGCCCAAGCCCGGCACCGTGGTTCGAGCAGTTCGAGATCCAGACCGACAGCCAGGGCCGCGTCGTCGCCCCGGAGCAAGGCCAGTACAAGCACCAGACCAGCAACCCGAAGATCTTCGCCGGTGGCGACATGGTGCGCGGGTCGGACCTAGTGGTCACCGCGATCTTCGAAGGCCGTAACGCCGCCGAAGGCATCCTGGACTACCTCCAAGTCTGATGATCATTCCCACGCTCCGCGTGGGAATGCCGCCAGGGACGCTCCGCGTCCCGAACAGCATGACGCGGAGCGTCACAGGAGGCGTTACCACGCGGAGCGTGGGAACGATCCTGCGGCGGCATTGCCGCGACAAATTGACCCGATAGACAAAAGGCACGGCGCATTCCGTGCCTTTTGCGTCGCGCTCTGAGAAAATGCCCGCACTTTTTTTGCGGATGCCGACATGACTGCCCTCAAGAACGACCGTTTCCTTCGTGCCCTGCTCAAGCAACCCGTAGACGTCACGCCCGTGTGGATGATGCGTCAAGCCGGTCGCTACCTGCCGGAATACCGCGCCAGTCGCGCCAACGCCGGTGATTTCATGAGCCTGTGCATGAATCCTGCGTTCGCCTGCGAAGTCACCATGCAGCCGCTGGACCGCTACCCACAACTGGATGCGGCCATCCTCTTCTCCGATATCCTCACCATCCCCGACGCCATGGGCCAAGGCCTGTACTTCGAAACTGGCGAAGGCCCGCGTTTCAAGAAAGTCGTTAGCACCCTGGCCGATATCGAAGCCCTGCCGATCCCTGATCCACACAAAGACCTGGGCTACGTGATGGACGCTGTCAGCACCATCCGCCGCGAGCTCAACGGCCGCGTGCCGCTGATCGGCTTCTCCGGCAGCCCATGGACCCTGGCCACCTACATGGTCGAAGGCGGCTCGTCGAAAGACTTCCGCAAGACCAAGGCCATGCTCTACGACAACCCGCAAGCCATGCACCTGTTGCTGGACAAGCTGGCGCAGTCGGTCACCTCCTACCTCAACGGCCAGATCATGGCGGGCGCCCAAGCGGTACAGATTTTCGACACCTGGGGCGGCAACCTGTCGGCGGCGGCGTACCAGGAGTTCTCCCTGGCCTACATGCGCAAGATCGTCAGCGGCCTGATCCGCGAACACGAAGGCCGTAAAGTGCCGGTGATCATGTTCACCAAGGGCGGCGGCCTGTGGCTGGAAAGCATCGCCGACGCGGGCGCCGATGCACTGGGCCTGGACTGGACCTGTGACCTCGGCGAAGCGCGCCGTCGCGTCGGCAACCAGGTGGCCCTGCAAGGCAACATGGACCCGACCGTGCTGTACGCCAAGCCAGAAGCGATCCGTACCGAAGTAGGTCGCATCCTGGCCAGCTACGGCAAAGGCACCGGCCATGTGTTCAACCTCGGCCATGGCATCACCCCGGAAGTGAACCCGGAGCATGCGGGTGCGTTCTTGCGCGCAGTGCACGAACTGTCGGCGCAGTATCACGAATGACGAAAAAGCCCGGCTTGAAGCCGGGCTTTTTCATGGGTAAACACAAAACAAATGTGGGAGCGGGCTTGCTCGCGAATGCGCAGTGTCAGTCGAAAAATTCGTCACTAGACCACCGCATTCGCGAGCAAGCCCGCTCCCACATAAAGCCAATCGCGTCAGGTCTGCATATTTCCCAGTGGCGGCAACTTCGCCAGCTTCAACGCCACCAGCAACGCGCCAATCAGCAGCGCGACGATAAACCCGCCAATCCCATTCCACCCGGCAAAGTGCCAGAAGAACCCTCCCGCCGTCCCGGCAATACTCGATCCCACGTAATAGCAGAACAGATACAGCGACGACGCTTGCCCCTTGGCTTTCACCGCACGGCGCCCGATCCAGCTGCTGGCGACCGAGTGGGCGCCGAAAAAGCCGAAGGTGAAGATCAGCATGCCCGGCACCACCAACCACAGCGGGGTGAACAGTGTCAGCGCCATGCCGGCGAGCATCAGCACGATGGTGGCCCACAGCACTCGGCGGCGGCCGAGGCGGTCGGCCAGGGAGCCGATCTTGGCCGAGCTGTAGATGCCCGACAGGTACACCACTGACAACAGGCCAACCACCGCCTGGCTCAGCTCATAGGGTGAGGCCAGCAGGCGATAGCCGATGTAGTTGAACATCGTCACGAAGGCGCCCATCAGCAGGAAGGCTTCAAGGAACAGCCACGGCAGGCCGGCGTCCTTGAAGTGCATGACGAAGCCGTCCACCAGGTTGCGCGGCTTGAGGCTGCTGGCGCGGAAGTTGCGCGACTCGGGGAGGATCCTCCAGAACACTGTGGCGGCGATCAATGCCAGGGCACCGATGATCAGCATTGCGGTGTGCCAGCTGACGAAGTCGATCAACACGCCGATGATCAGGCGCCCGCTCATGCCGCCAATCGCGTTGCCACCGATGTACAAACCCATGGCCAGGCCAATGTGTTGTGGGTGGATCTCTTCGCTCAGGTAGGTCATGGCCACGGCGGCCAGGCC
Organism: Pseudomonas sp. BTN1; assembly: GCF_001907715.1. Classification (NCBI taxonomy): domain Bacteria; kingdom Pseudomonadati; phylum Pseudomonadota; class Gammaproteobacteria; order Pseudomonadales; family Pseudomonadaceae; genus Pseudomonas; species Pseudomonas sp. BTN1. The sequence continues at coordinate 113,431 of NZ_MPBM01000009.1, forward strand.
GCTCAAGGACAGGCCCACCAGTGCGCGCATCAACAGGATGCCCTCCCAGCTCGGCATCAGGCCGCTGGCGATGGTGGCCAGCGCCGCACAGAACAACGCGGCAACCATCACCGGCTTGCGCCCCAGTCTGTCGGATATCGGCCCGGTGATCAGCAGGCCGCAGGCGAGCATCGCGGTGGCGACGGATAGAATCAGGCTGCTCTGCGCGGCATTGATGGAAAACTCGTGGGACAGCGCCGGCATCATCGGCTGCACGCAATACAACAGCGCAAAGGTGGCGAACCCGCCGGAGAACAGCGCCAGCACGGTGCGCATGAACATCGGCGTGCCTTTTTCGATGTACGCGTCGTTGAGCTGCGCCACTACGTCATCAAGGGCTGAGGGCGAGGTGTGTTGGGCAAGTGGGGCAACAGCAGGATTCACGGGGGACCTCGGGGAGGAAAGTCTGCCAGGACTGACAATACGAAAAAGAATATAGCTGGCTAATGATTCTTTCCAATATATTGTTCGACCTGTTTGATAGCTTTTACGACCTAATGAGGCTTGCATGGAATTTCGCCATTTGCGCTACTTCATCGCCGTTGCCGAAGAGCTGCACTTCGGCCGCGCCGCGCAGGTGCTGGGCATCTCGCAGCCGCCCCTGAGCCAGCAGATACAGGCGCTGGAACACGAGCTGGGCGCACGCTTGTTCGAGCGTACCAATCGTCGGGTCGAGCTGAGCGAGGCCGGGCGCTTGTTCTTGCAAGAGGCACGGCTGGTGCTGGCCCAGGTCGACAAGGCGGCAGATGTGGCGCGGCGTGCGCAGTTGGGGGAACTGGGTGAATTGAAGATCGGCTTCACCTCGTCTGCGCCGTTCAACGCCAGCATTCCCCAGGCGATCTTTGCCTTCCGCCAGGCATTCCCGGCGGTGCATCTGAACCTGCAAGAAATGAGCAGCACCCAAGTGGCCGAGTCGCTGGTGGACGAGTCGATTCAGGTTGGGTTGATGCGGCCTTTGCCCTTGCCCGACTCACTGAACGTGATCGAGTTGATGCGCGAGCCATTAGTCGCGGTACTGAGCGCCGGCCACCCATTGGCCCACGGCAGCGAGCGCGGCTTGCATCTGGAGCAATTGGCCGAGGAGCCTTTTGTGTTCTTCCCGTGCAGTTACGGCAGCGGCTTGTATGCGCAGTTGCTCAACCTGGCCCGCGACGCCGGGTTCAGCCCGCACTTTGCCCAGGAAGCAGGGGAAGCAATGACCATCATCGGCCTGGTGGCGGCGGGGTTGGGGGTGTCGGTGTTGCCGGCGTCTTACCAGCGCATCCGCATTGACGGCGTGGTCTATCGCACCTTGCTCGACCCGCAGGCGGTGACGGCGGTGTGGCTGGTGCAGCGTAAGGGCGCGCAAACGCCGATGGCGAAAGGGTTTGTGGAGTTGTTGACGCGTAAGGCCGCTCAATAACCTGTGGCGAGGGAGCAAGCTCCCTCGCCACAGGGGGGTCAGTTTTGGGGCGAAGTATTTGCTTCATTCACGCTGTAAGTACGCAACCCCGCCAGAATATCCCGATCCAGCATGCTCACCCAGCGGTTGTAGTTGCGATGGATCTTACCGTCCTTGTAGCCCAGGTCGCGGCTGTCGCGGTAGGTGATGGCGTAGCTGTTGCGGGTGTAGCGGATGTCGATGGCGGCGTAGAACTGGCCGCGCACGGTGATCTCGGCCTGCACCAGTTGTGGGCTCAGGCGTTGTACCGTCCACTCGCGTTTTTGCAGGGCGGCGACGATCACTTGCTTCATTTTTTCTTCGCTGACCTGGCTTGTGGCCGGTAACTCATGCTGGGTGTTGAGCACGGGTTTGCTGGTGCAGCCAGCCGTGGTCAGCAGGGCCAGGGTGATCAGGGCAGCGCGTAGCAGGGAAGACATTCCGTTTTCTCCAATCGATTAAAAAGTCAGGCCCAGCGACGGAAGATCAACGAGGTGTTGACCCCGCCGAAGGCAAAGTTGTTGTTCATCACGTAGTCGTTGTGCATCTGGCGAAAGCCACCTTGCAGGTAGTCCAGCTCGCCGCATTGCGGGTCGACCGCGTCCAGGTTGAAGGTGTGCACGTACTGGTCGCGGTTCATCATCTCGATGCTGAACCACGATTCCAACGCCCCGCACGCGCCCAAGGTGTGCCCCAGGAAACTTTTCTGCGAACTGATCGGCATACGGCTGCCAAACAGGCTGCTGGTGGCCAGGGTTTCGGCGATGTCGCCCTGATCGGTAGCCGTGCCATGGCCGTTCACGTAGCCGATGGCGGACGGTTCAAGACCTGCGTCTTCCAGGGCCAGCTCCATGGCGCGGCGCATGGTTTTCTGTTCCGGGCGGGTGGTGTGCTGGCCGTCGGCGTTGCTGCCGAAGCCGACCAGCTCCGCATGAATATGCGCGCCTCGCGCGAGTGCGTGTTCCAACTCTTCGAGCACCAACATGCCGCCACCTTCACCGATCACTAGGCCGTCGCGGCCGCTGTCGTAGGGACGAGGGCTGGTTTGCGGCGCATCGTTTTTCAGGCTGGTGGCGTACAGCGCATCGAACACCATGGCTTCGGTGGGGCACAGTTCTTCTGCGCCGCCCGCAAGCATCAACGGCAGGCGCCCGAACTTGATTGCCTCATAGGCGTAGCCGATGCCCTGGCTGCCGCTGGTGCAGGCGCTGGAGGTAGGAATCAGCCGGCCCGTGAGGCCAAAGAAGATGCTGATATTTGCCGCCGTGGTGTGCGGCATCATGCGCACATAGGAGTTGGCATTGAGCCCCTCGGCCACCGAGTTGAGCAGCATATTGCCGAACGCCTTGATCTCATCGGTGCTGCCGGTGGACGAGCCACAGGCCACGCCCATGCGCCCGTCCTTGATCGACTCGTCACCCAGCAAGCCGGCGTCCCGCAACGCCTGCTCCGCCGCCCACACCGCCAGGCGCGAGACGCGGCCCATGCTGCGCAGTTGTTTGCGCGTCCAGTGAGCGGGCACGACGAAATCGTCGATAGGGCCGGCCAGGCGGGTGTTCAGTTCGGTGAAACGGTCCCACTCATCCATGCGCCGAATGCCGCTGCGGTTGGCGCGAAAGTTCGCGGCGATGGTGTCCCAGTCGCTGCCCAGGGAGGTCACGCCGGCCATGCCGGTGACGACAACGCGCTTCATCAGCACAGGCCCCCGTTCACGGCCAGCACCTGGCGCGTGATGTAGCCGGCTTCGGCCGACATCAGGAAGTTCACGGCGCCAGCGACTTCTTCCGGCGTGCCCATGCGTTGGGCCGGGATCATTTTCATCAGTTCTTCTACCGGCACGTTTTCATCCAGCATCGCGGTGTCGATCAGGCCCGGCGCCACGCAGTTGACGGTGATCTTGCGCTTGCCCAATTCAATGGCCAGCGCCTTGGTCGCACCGATCAAGCCGGCTTTGGAGGCGCTGTAGTTGACCTGGCCGCGGTTGCCGATCAGCCCGGACACCGAGGTGATACACACGATACGCCCGGCGGCGCGGCGCCGAATCATCGGCATCATCACCGGGTGCAGCACGTTGTAGAAGCCATCCAGGTTGGTGCGCATCACCACATCCCAATCGTCTTCCGACAGCGCAGGAAAGGCGCCGTCGCGGGTCAGGCCAGCATTGAGCACCACGCCGTAGTAGGCGCCATGCTGCTCCACATCGGCCTCAAGGATCTCTTTGCACGCAGCGCGATCGGCCACGTCGAACTGCAGCACGCGTGCCTCGCGCCCCAGGGCTTGGACCTCGAGCTGTACCGCGTCGGCTTCGGCACGGCCGCTGCGGCAATGCAGCACGATGTCATGGCCGGCCTGGGCCAGGCGCAGGGCAATGGCGCGGCCGATGCCACGGCTGGAGCCGGTGACCAGTACGGATTCAGTCATGGCGTTTCGTCCTTCGATTCATCTAAATAGTTGGCCGCCTGGGGCGGTCGAAATACGTTCAAGCGCGCGCTGGCCTGGATACCGTCGCCGGTGAGGTGGCATTCGAACACGCCCATGCCGTTGTCGTCTTCCAGGGAGCGCAGGCCGTGGATATTCAGCTCGAGGCCGGCCGGAAAGTGCTCCACGTTGCACTCGAACTTACGTGTGCCCAACAGGAAACCGAGTTCCACGGCCTTGCCTTGCTGGCGTGCATGGCAACCGGCATAGGCGGCGACGCTTTGCGCCATCAGCTCGATGCCGACCCAGGCGGGCAGGCTACCGTCAGCACGGTTGAACAGGCCGCCGGGCTTGACGGTGACGCGGGTGTGGATCTGCTCTTCATCGAACGACAGCACCTGGTCGATCAGGATCATGTCACCCGCATGGGGCAGCAGTTCGGCAAGTGGCCAATCGATCATGGGGCCTCTGCGATTATCAGGCTGACATTGTTACCGCCGAAGGCAAACGAGTTGCTCATCAGGCAGGGTTTTTTCAAGCTGTCGCCGCTGCGCGCCCATTGCAACGCGGGCAGCGCCGGGTCGGGGTGGCCGTCCCATACGTGGGGTGGCAGCAGGCGATGGGTCAGGCTCAGCCAGCAGAACGCGGCTTCCAGTGCCCCGGCAGCGCCGAGGGTGTGGCCGGTCATGGGCTTGGTCGATGAGCAGGCGACGCCGCCTGGAAACAGGCTGGCGACCGCCAGGCTTTCCATGGCGTCGTTGTGTTGGGTTGCGGTGCCGTGCAGGTTCAGGTAGCCGATCTGCTCGGGCGAAAGCTTTGCACTGGCCAGGGCCTTGCGCATGGCCAGCAACGCGCCCTTGCCGCTGGGCTCGGGCGCAGAGATATGGTGCGCGTCGCAACTGGCGCCGCTGCCCAGCAAGGCGATAGGGGCCGGCTCGCGGCTCATCAGGAACAGCACCGCCGCTTCACCGATATTGATGCCGTTGCGGTTCACCGAGAACGGATTACAGCGCTCGGCAGACACTGCTTCCAGCGCGGTAAACCCGTTCAGCGTCAGCTTGCACAGGCTGTCCACGCCGCCGCAGATCACCGCATCGCACACCCCCAGGTCCAACAGGCGCTGGGCGCTCATCAATGCTCGGGCGCTGGAGGTGCAGGCGGTGGAAATCACATAGGCCGGGCCGCTCACGTTCAACCAGTCGGCGAGGAAGTTGGCCGGGGCGCTGAGTTCCTGTTGCTGGTAATCGTAGTCGGCGGGGAACTGCGTGTTCTGCAGGTAATGGGCAATGCCACGGCTGGCTTCGTCAATGCCCGAGGTGCTGGTGCCGAGCACAACCCCGACCCGGGCAGGGCCGTAGATTTGGATGGCCTGACGAATCTGATCTTCAATTTGCAGCGCCGCTTCCAACAGCAACTGGTTATTGCGACTGCTTTGCTTGGCCAGTTCCGGGGGCAGGCTCGCCAGTTCGCCGTGTACGGCGGCCACCGGCACTACGCGTTCCGGCACCCAGCCGCTTTCGGCACGCATGCCCGAACAGTCGCCGGCAAACAGCTTGCGGCTGACTTGCGCCTGGCCACGGCCAAGGGCGCAGATCACGCCAAGGGCATTGAGGTAGGCGGTCATCGGCTCATACCCAGCGGGGTGATGCGGTAACTCAATGGCGGGTCGGCCATGTTCACGCTGAACACCTCCGAAGACTGGTAGACGATCTGCCAGTGGCCCGGCAGCGTGCGCGTCAGGTCCATGGCCTGCGCAGTGGGATACAACGCCGGTACGTCACCGGGCGCGGTCAGGGCAAACAGCAGCGCGGCAAATAGCGTGCGCGCCTGGGGGTTGGGCGGCAGCAAGCCGTCTGCCTGCCACTGCCCATCAAGCAGTTTTTGCCGGGCCAGGGGAATGCCCAGCGGGTCCATCATCGACCAGCGAATCGCGCGGCCTTCGCGCTGGATCACCAGCAGCCAGTCCTGACTCTGGCCGTCTGCCAGGCGCTGCACATGCAATTGCATCGGCAAGGCCAGGGCCGGGCTCTTCTCCGGCAGCGGCGCCTGGCTGGCGCAGGCACCGAGCAGCAGCAGGCAACTTATCAACAGCAGGCGCATCATGGGGCCGCGTTCTCCACAGGTTTACGGGCCACGCAGTTGACCAGGGTTTCCTCGCGCTGGCCCACGGGCGGTGCCTTGCGCAGGCCCCAGCGTTCCAGCAGGCCGAAGTCACTGGAACGGCTCCACCACAAGTAAGGGTACGAAATGTTCTGTGCAGCGAACTCAAAGCCCTGCTCGCGCAGCATCTCCAGGTATTCTTCGGCGCTCTTTTGCACATGCATCGGGTGGCGGAACAGCCAGCGAATCACCCAGGTGTCGATGTAAGCTTCGGTGGATTCGGCAAACAGCAGATAGCCGCCCGGCTTGAGCACCCGATAGAACTCCTTGAGTGCGCGATGTTGTTCCACCAGATGATGGAAGGTCTGGTGGCAGAACAGGATATCGACGCTGGCATCCGCTAGGTTGAGGGTCGCGCAGTCGCTGCCGATCAACTCCACGTCCAGGCCCAGCCGCGCGGCTTCTTCGCGGCTTAGTGCCAGGCTGTGAGGGTCCGCATCCAGGCCGATCAGGCGCGAAGGCGCAAATACCTGATGCAGCAACTGGAAGGATTTGCCTTGGCCGCAACCGGCATCCAGCAACACCGGCGCCACCGGCAGCGGCTCGCTGAACAGGCTGCGCAGGTCATTGATCGCCACGCGCAACACGTGATGCTGCCAGGTATGGCTGCGCAGGAACCAGAAACCGAACTTGGTTTCTTCGACGTAGTTTTGACTCAGGTAGTTTTTTTCGACGCCCGGGCTGCTCATACCGCTTCACTCGCACAAATATCCGACAACATCCGCAAGCGCCGTTTCGGCTCGCTGACAAACGGGTTGCGTTCATCCCAGGCGTAACCGGCCAGGATAGAGCTGATCATGCGGCGAATCTCCGGTGAACTGCCAGGATGGAAAATCACGTCCTGGAACGTGCCCGCATACCAACCCTCGACGTAGCAACGGAAGGTATCGACACCGCGCTTGAGCGGTTCGGCGAACTCGGTTTGCCAGTCCACCGTTTCGCCGCTCAATTGGCGGTGCAGCACCCCTGCGGCCATGCTCGCCGAACGCATGGCAATGGTCACGCCGGAAGAGAACACCGGGTCGAGGAATTCGGCCGCATTGCCCAGTAGCGCAAAGCCTGGGCCGTGCAGGGTTTTGACGTTGGCCGAGTAGCCGCCGATGGTGCGCGCCGGGGTGTCCCAGACGGCATTTTGCAGCACGCCGGACAGGCTTGGGGTTTGCTCGATAAAGTCGCGCAGGCAGGCGTCGAGGTCGCTGTCGGCACCCTCGAAATGCTCCTTGGCCGCAACCACGCCCACCGAACAACGGCCATTACTGAACGGGATGGTCCAGAACCAGATGTCGCGCTGGGTCGGGTGAGTGGTCACCAGGATTTTGCTGCGGTCAAAGCCTGGGTGTTCGATACGGTCTTCGACGTGGGTGAATACGGCCTGGCGCAGCGGGAAATTCGACGGTGCTTCCAGGTCCAGCAGGCGTGGCAACACGCGGCCATAGCCGCTGGCATCGAGCACGAACCTGGCCTTGAGGTGGTACTCGCTGCCATTCTGGCGGCGCACATGCAAATACCGGCTCTCGGCAGAAAAATCCACGCCGACAATGGTTTGGCCATAGCGGATTTCCACGCCTTGCAGTGCCGCCTGGTCGGCCAGCAATTTGTCGAACTCGCCGCGCTGCACCTGGAAGGTGGTGGGCTTGCCGTTGCTGAAGGTGTCGCTGAAATCAAAGGCACTGTAGCGCTCGCCCCAGGCGAAGGCCGCGCCGGTTTTTACCTGGAAGCCTGCAGCTTGCACAGCGTCGAGCATGCCGGCTTCTTCGATAAAGTCGATGCAGTGCGACAGCAGGCTTTCGCCAATCGAGAAACGCGGGAAATGCTCGCGCTCGATGATTAATACATCATGCCCTTTGCGCTTTAACAGCGCGGCCGCGATGGCACCGGAAGGCCCGGCACCGATCACCACCACCTGGCGACGTTCCATTTCAACTGTGGGCACGAGGGCTCCTTGCCGCATAGGCGCTAATCACATTCATAAGGCGTGTTTCTGCCGGCCGGCCCAGGGCGCCAGCATAAAGCTGAACGTCAGGCCCAGGCTGACCGACAAGCCGAAATTACTCACGGCCGGTGTACTGGAGACCGCCAGCAGGCCGAACGACAACCAAGTCGTCAGCGCTGCCAGCAGTGTTCCCAAGAGGCTGACGGCAGGGCCGCCGATCTGCTCGCGCATCAAAATCGCATAGTCGACGCTGATGGCCGTGACCAGCAGCAGGCCAAACAGGCTGAACAAAGTCAGCGGCTGGCCCAGCCAACCGAGGCTGGCCAGGCTGCACAACGCGGCCAGCAGCGGCAGGGCGACGATACGCAAGGCGCCGCCAACGCCGAAGGGCGCAATCAGCAATAGCACGATCAGCACGCAAGACAGCAACTTCAATTCGGCAGCGCTGATCTGCGTGTCGGCAAATACGCGGTTCAAGTCGCCCAGGCGGTCGACCAGTTGCACGCCGGGCAAGTCCAGCGCCTGCACCCGCAGCAGCGCCGGGTTGTTCAAGCCTTGCAGGCTGACCATGGCCGCCACGCCACCGTCCACCGGGCCGAGCCACAGCGTGCGCCACGGCTCGGCCAGCGGGCCTTGCAGTGCGGCGTCGATGTCTGCGGTAGGCAGCGCCTGCAATTGCGCCACTTCGGCTTGCAGGGCACTGAGGGGCACGCCGAGGTCCAGTAGCGGTTGCCAGTGTGGCGCCAGGTTGTTCAGCGCCTCGCGCAACTGTTGTTGTTCTGCGGGGAGGTTGACCAGTTGATTGAGCGCCAGGTAGCCCTGAAGCTTGTCCATCTGCACCAACTGGTCCAAGCGTTTGCCCAGGGCGGCCTGGCGTTCCAGCAACTGCTGCTGATTGTCCGCCCGCACCAGGAAAAACTGGCTGGTGGGCTGGAACCCGGTGATGCGCGCCACGGCCTGGGCTTCCTGCAGCAACTGCGGCGGCGCACCGATCCATTGGCGGATATCGTTTTTAGTGTTCAGTTGCCACAGGCCCGCCGCGCAGAACAGCAGCACCCACACCAGCAGTACCGAACTGGGCACGCGTTTGAGCAAGGCCGTGCGCAGCTGCCATAGGCTTTGGGCGACACGCAGCGGCCATTGCGCCGGGCGCAGTTCCACGCCCTTGAGCAGCGCGGGCAACAGGCACACGGCACACAAATAGGCACCGACCAAACCGGCAGCCGAAAACACCGCAATCTGGGTCAGCGCCGGGAACGGCGTCCAGGCCAGCGCCAGGTAGCCGATAGCGCTGGTGGCCAGGCTCAGGCTCAGCCCTGGCAGGGTCAGGCGCAACGCCGGCCAACTGCGCCACGGCTGCAGGCTCCAGCTTTTGGACAGGTAGTGCAGTGGGTAATCCACCGCCACGCCGATCAGGCTGGAACCCAGCACCAGGGTCATCACATGCATATGCCCAAACAGCGCCACACATGCCACCGCGCCAAACAGCATGCCCACCAGTACCGGCACGAACGCCAGCAGCACCCGCCAGCGTCGGAACGCCAGCAGCAGCAATAACAGGATGCCCAGGGTGGCGCCGCCGCCGACCCAGGTCATTTCCCGCGTGGCCTGCTGCTGCCCGTTGGCCGCATAGAGCAAACCGCTGGCGGCGAGCAGTTGCGCGCCGTGTGCGCTGGCTTGCTCGCGGCTGGCCTTCAGCAAGTCCGCCACTTGCAGCGGCAGCTTCATGTCGAAGGCGTTGCCGGTAGTGCGGGCTCGCAGTAGCACCCAACTCTTGCCGTCGGCATCGGCGATCAAGGCGCCGCTGCCGATGTCCATTTGCACCGCACCGTGTTGCGGCTGGCTGTTCTGGATGCGCCCGGTGAGGCCGAGCCAATCGTCCTGGCTTGGCACCAGGCTGAAACCGGTGAAGGGGTCGAACAGCGATTGCACGCGTTGCTGGATGAACGCCTCAGGCTGCTGGATCAGTTGTTCGCGGTCCTTGGACGAGAGCATCGACAAACGCCCACGCAGCAGTTGTTCGCGCAACGCTGGCAAGTCGGCTTGCAGGTTCCACTGCACCTTTTCAAACAGGCCGCTGGCCTGCCAACGCTCACCCAGTTGCTGCGCCACGGCCACCGCTTGCTGGCGGTCGGCATGCCCCACCAGTACCAGCATTTCGCGGTTGAGCGGCTCTTGCATGCGCTGTTCGGCTTGCAGTTCCAAGGCGTCCGGCGTGCTGCCGGGCACCAGTTCCATCAGGTTGGCCGACAACGGCGCGCCATCACGCCACTGCCAGCCTGCCAGGGCCAGCACGGCCACCAGCAAGGTCAGGAACAGGCGCGGCAGCAGGCGCTCACTGGGCAAAGTCGTGTTGCTCCGCATTGCTCAACGGCTGGTCGGCGGTACTGTCCTGCATGCGCAACAGCGTGCTGTCGCCTTGGGTTTCCAGCAGTTCAATGGTGCGCACCAGTGCGCCGCCGTCGATATTGATCTGGGTGAAGACTTGCTTGAGCAGCAGTGAGCGTGGGGTCAGCGTGAGCTTCCATTGTTGGGCCTCGCCTTGCAGTTGCAGGTCGAAGTCGCGCTGCAGGCCACTGCTGTCGCCCTGCAGTACTGCCAGGAACAAACGATTCTGTTCGGCGCCGGCACTCTTGTTTGGCAGTAGTTGCCAGCCATTGGCGTCACGGCGGGCAATGCCCTGGGCTGTAATGCGGTAGTCCTGTTGCAGCGGGGTTTTCAACAGCCACAGCAGGCCGTGATCCTTGGCGAGCACGAAGGTGCCTTTGCTCACCAGTGGCTGGGGCAGGGCACGCAGGTGTTTTTCCTGGATGAAGTTGCCGTGGATCACGGAGGGTTTGGCAAGCTGATCGCTCAACTGCTGGAGGTCGAAGGCGTGGGCGCTGAAGCTCAGCAACAACGCAGCCGCTGTAGGAGCGAGCTTGCTCGCGAAAAACCTGAGGGCCCCACGGGGTGTCAGGCGCCCCGCGTTATCGTTGGCGATCTTCGCGAGCAAGCTCGCTCCTACAGGGGGTCTCATTCCAGGGCTCTCTCTACGGCATCGGTGAAGACTTTGGGCGAGGCCAGCTGCATTTCGCGGCTGGCGATTTCCACCGCTACTTGCACGGTGCTGGCGCGGGTCAAGCGCTCGCCGCTGGCCAGGTCGGTAATCAGGTAGTTCACCTTCAAACGGTTCTCCCATTCCACCAGGCTGGCGCGCACATTGATGGTCTGGCCGAAGGTCGCGCCGCGTACATAGCGTAGCTGCATGTCGATCACTGGCCAGGCGTAGCCGGCTTCGAGCATCGCCGTGTAGTTATGGCCGATCTTGTCCAGCAACGCACAGCGCGCCACTTCAAGGTACTTCACGTAATGCCCGTGCCACACCACGTTCATGGTGTCGATGTCGAAAAACGGCACGAGGATTTCAGTGTCGCTGTGCAACACGCCGGGGCTACGCATGCAGCCTCCAGTGTTGCGCGGCGATGCGTTGCAGGCACAGGCGCAGTTCGCCTTCCAGGGCGCGGTCTTCGATGACCGGCGCAAAATCCTGGGCCAGTTCCGCGTGCATCGCGGCCAGTGCCGGTGGCAGTGGGCGGGCACCCTCGGCCTGGGCGCGCAGCCACACGCCCTGGTTGGCGGCGAGCAGGGTCGCGGCGGCCACCTGTTCGGTCAACTCCAGCACGCGGATCGCATCGCGGGCTGCGATGGTGCCCATGCTCACCTTGTCCTGGTTGTGGCACTCGGTAGAGCGTGAGAACACGCTGGCCGGCATGGTGTTTTTCAGCGCTTCGGCGGTCCAGGCGCTGGTGCCGATCTGCACGGCCTTGAAGCCATGGTTGATCATTGCACGATCAGCCGGGGCGCCCGACAGGTTGCTCGGCAGGCCATGGTTGTAGCGCACATCCACCAACAGTGCGAGCTGGCGGTCGAGCAGGTCGGCAACGTTGGCGACCAAGGTCTTGAGGCTGTCCATGGCGAAGGCGATATGCCCACCGTAGAAGTGCCCGCCATGCAGCACGCGTTCTTCTTCGGCATCGATGATCGGGTTGTCGTTGGCGCTGTTCAGTTCGATCTCGATGAACGCGCGCAGCCAGTTCAGGCTGTCCGCCAATACGCCGAGCACGTGGGGCGCGCAGCGCAACGAATAACGGTCTTGCAGGCGATGCAGGGGGGCGGTGGGCGCGTCGATGGCCAGGTCCTTGCGCAGCCACGCGGCCACTTGCATCTGCCCAGGGTGTGGCTTGGCGGCGAACAGGCGCTCGTCGAAGTGTTCCGGGTTGCCTTGCAGGGCCACCACATTGAGCGCGGTGATGCGCGTGGCCAGTTGCAACAGATAGTCGGCGCGGGCAAAGGCCAGGCAGGCCAGGCCGGTCATCACCGCGGTGCCGTTCATCAGTGCCAGGGCTTCCTTGGGGCGCAGGACCAACGGCTCCCAGCCCAGCTCACGGTGCACGTCGGCCGCCAGACGGCGTTCGCCACGGAATAGCACCTCGCGCTCGCCGGACAAGGTCGCGGCCACGTAGGACAGCGGCGTCAGATCACCACTGGCACCCACCGAGCCTTCTTCCGGGATCAGTGGCAGCACATCGTGTTCGAGGAAGGCGTGCAAGCGCTCCAGCAGCTCCACGCGTACGCCCGATACGCCATGGCACAGCGACTGCAAACGCGCCGCCAGCACGGCACGGGTGGCTTGGGCGTCGAGCAACTTGCCCAGGCCGCAACCGTGAAAGGTGTACAGATGACGCGGCAAGGCTTCGACGTGCTCCAGCGGCACCGCCACTACGCAGGAGTCGCCGTAGCCGGTGGTCACGCCGTAGATCACGCCTTCCTTGTCCAGCAGCGAGTCGAGGAACTGCGCGCCCTTGGCGATGCGTTGGCGGTACGCGGCATCGTCCTGCAGGCGAGTGGGTACCTGGCGGTTGGCCAGGGCCAGCACGTCTTCGATGCGCAGGGGGCGTTCACCAAAGGTGATGGGCTCAAGAGGCGTCGTCATCGGTCTTCCAGAAAGGGTAAAAGTTGAACCATTGTTGGGGCGCTTGCAGGCAGAACTGGCCCAAGCGTGCGGCGTAGCGGGCGGTCCACAGGGCGATGACCTGCTCGCGGGTACTGCGCTTCCACTCGATCAAATCGGCAAAGGGCTCGATAGTCAGGCGATAGCGGCCCTGGTGCTTAAGACACATCAGCAGATTGACCGGGCATTTGAGCAAGCCCGCCAGCAGCCATGGGCCTTGGGGAAATGCCGCCGTATGGCCGAGGAAGTCCACGCGCACCGTACGCCCGCCGTGCAGCGGGATGCGGTCGCCGGCAATCGCCAGCCACTCGCCATCGTCCAGGCGCTGGCTGAGCAGCAGCATGGTGGCCGGGTCCAGTTCGCTCACCTGAATCAGGCGCAAATGGGTCGCGCCGGCCTCGCCCAGCAGGCGGTTGAAACGCTCGGCGTGCTTGGTGTGCACCAGCACGTTCATGGTGACCTGTTCACCCATTTCCGCCAGGGCGCGGCACACTTCCAGGTTACCCAGGTGCGCACCCACCAGCATCTGCCCGCGCTCGCCACGCAGTTGGCTGCGCAACTGCGCCGGGTCGTTGATCTCGATTTGCTCCAGGCGCAGCTTGCCGTTCCACACGTCCAGCTTGTCCAGCAGCGAATCGGCGAAGGCCATGAACTGGGCAAAGACGGTGCGGTGGCTCGGCAGCAAGTCATCGCGCCCGCTCCATTGCGCCAGCCGCTGCTGGTATTGCCACGCGCTGTGGCGTGCGGTGCGGCCGAACAGGAAGAAGTAAAAGACGATGCTGTAGAGCAACGGGCTCAATAGGCGACGGCCGAGGACTTTGACCGCGACCGCGGTGAATTTCATCAGCCAGAAGCTGCCGCGTTCCTCGCGGTCGGCCCAATGTTTGGTGCTGTCGTTCATGCTTGCCACCGTCGCCACAGGATCATCGGCGCGCGCACGAGCATGCCGAAGAACAACCGCGTGTGCATGGCGCTGATGCGCAGGTTGTCACGCAACAAGCGAAAGTGCGACAGGCCGTCGGCGGGGTAGTGCACCTGGGTGGGCAGCCAGCGCATAGGCTGGTTGCGCCAGGCCAGGCGTACCAGGATGTCCGAGTCGAAATCCATGTGCGTGCCGATGTAGGCCGAGTCCATCAGCGCCAGGGTCGGCGCCAGCGGGTACACGCGAAAGCCGCACATCGAGTCGCGAATCTCAAGCGACAGGGTGTTGATCCACACCCAAACGTGGGTCAGGTAACGTGCGTACAGGCGACCCTTGGGCACGCTGTCGTCGTATTCGGGGTAGCCGCAGATGACGGCGTCGGGGTGCTGGCGTGAGGTGTGGATAAAGGTCTCGACTTCGCGCAGGTCGTGCTGACCATCGGCGTCCACTTGCAGGGCGTGGGTGTAGCCCAGGCGCGCTGCCTCGCGAAAACCGGCCATCACGGCGCCGCCCTTGCCCTGGTTGCTGGGCAGGGTCAGCAGGGTGACGTTGTCCAGCGTCGCCAGGTGCGCCAGCACGGCTGCGCAGGCGGCGCTGCTGCCATCGTCCACCAAGAGGCAGGGCAGGCCGCTTTTCAGCACACTGTGGACCACGGCCGGCACGGCGGCTTCGTGGTTGTACACCGGGATTAAAGCGCAGGGGTTATGCATGATGGGGGGCAACCGATACACCGCGCCGCCTGCATCGCAGGCAAGCCAGCTCCCACATTGGATTTGCTGTGCACACAAGATTGTTGGCCGACACTGATCCAGTGTGGGAGCGGGCTTGCCCGCGATTGAGCACGAAGTGCTCACCCGGCTTATGCATGCGCGGCCTCCAGCACGATCCGCCCGCTTGAGCACGCCGCAACCCCATTGCGATAGGCGAAGTACAGTTTGCTACGCTCCCGATCAAAGCGCAGGTGCAGTTCGATGTGATCGCCCGGGCGCACCAGTTGCTGGAACTTGAGCACTTCCATGCCGGCGAACCGGGCTGGCAGGTCGAGCAATTGCTGGCCCAGGTTGAACGCCCATTCCACCTGCACCACCCCCGGCAATACTGGGGTGACCGGGAAGTGCCCGCTGAAATAGGCCAGGTCCGGTGGGATGCTCAGTTGCAAGGTCCATTCACCTTCGGTTTCGACTTGCGCCAACACCTCGGGCCCCTTGGGGCGAGGCGCCAGCAACAAGGCTTCGACACCGGCCTGAGGCAGCTTGCCCTGGCTGTTCAGCGGCAGTTGGCGCAGCAAGCGCCAGCGGCGCGGCAAGGCCAGGGCCTCGCAATGTTGGCTCAAGTGCTGGCGCAAGGTTTGGGTGAGCGTGCGGCGGCCCTGGTTGCGCAGGGCATGCAAGCCATCGCTGCTGAGCACCACCAGCGCGCCGAGGGAGGCGCGGTTTTCCTGCACCACGCCCAAGCGGGTTTCGGCGACCCACGGGTGGGTCATCAACGCCTGTTCGAGCATCGGCAGGGAGATGCGTTTCTCTTCCAGCTTGACGATACGGTCCAGGCGGCCCAGCAACTCAAAACGGCCATCGGCATGGATGCGTGCAGCGTCGGCAGTCTGTTCGATGTGCCCTTCGGGCAGGTATTTTGATGCGATACGCAGAGCACCGTCGGCATCCTGGCTCAGTTGCACATCGGCAAACGGCTGCCAGGGTTGCGCGCCCTGGCGCCAGGCGATGCCGCCGGTTTCCGAGCTGCCGAGGATTTCTATGGGCCATTGCTGTAAACGGTCGTAAAGGCTGCCGGCAGCTTCAATCGGCAATGCACCGCCGGAGGAAAACACTCGCGCAACCTGGCTCAGTGCCGGCCAGTCGAGGTTGTCGCCCATGCGCTTGAGCAACGCCGGGCTGGCCACCCAGGCAAATTGCGGGTGCTCACGGCTGGCGCGCTGCATGTCTTCGGGGAACGCCAGTTGCTTGCGCACAAAGGTGCGGCCGGCACACAGCGGCCACAACACGCGAAACAGCAAGCCGTAGATATGCTGGGTGGCGACACTGCCGATGATGCAGGCGTCCTTGAGGTCTTTGCCCCACAGGGCCTCCAGCGCCTCTACTTCATTGGCCAACTGGCGCAGGGACTTGTCGATGCGCTTGGGCTCGCCGCTGGAGCCGGAGGTGCACAGGCTCAGTTGGCAAGTGTCCAGGTCGAGGGCGGCGGCGCTCAAGGGCACTTGATACAGCGCGTCCAGGTCGCTGGCTTCGACCAGCCAGGCATCCACGGCGTCGGTCCAGCGTTGGCGCGTCTGGGGTTGCAGGTCGGCGGGCAGCAGCACGCTCGCACCGGCGCGCCAGGCGCCCAGCAGCGCAATCGCCAGCAGCCCGGCGTCTTCCAGGTGCACGGCCAGGCGCCGGATACCCCGGGCTTGCAGGCCCGCCGCCAGGCTCAGCGACTGCTCCCACAGTTGCGCGTGGTTCATCTCGGGCTCAGTGGTTACCCAACGATTTTGCAGCGGCTCAAGCAGCAAGTGCTCAAGTTTCAACCCATTCATACGCGGCCTCGAACCCTTTGTCGTACCAGCCATTCCACGGCAAACAACAGCCCCATCAGCCCGTAGGCGATCAGGCCGTTGTACAACGTCCACCAGCTCAGCGGTGCCCACAGGGTGAGCGCGGCGGCGAGCAGGCCATTACAGAGAAAAAACACACTCCACACCAGGGTGACCCGGCGGGTATACACCACCGCGTGGGGCGGCAGGTGCGGGTCGGTCATGCGCGCCAGGCGCTCGACCATCGGCGGGCCGTATTTCAGGCTCAGGCCGAACAGCGCCAGCATGAATCCGCTGACCAGGCTCGGGTACCAGCGCAGCCACTGCGGGTTATCGAACCAGGCCAGCGCCAGGCAAAACACGATCACCACCACCGCCATCCAACGGCTGCCCGGGCGCTGCGCAGCGGTGAGCGCGCGCAACAGCCACAAGCTGCCCAGCAGCAAGCCGAACTGCCAGGGTGCAAAGTGCTCGGTGCCGTAATACACGGCGAAGGGGTACAGCAGCCCCGCCAATAACAGGCCAAGGCCGATCAGCCGGCTCATGCGGCGGGCTGGACCAGACGGTACACCGCCTCTACCACGTCGTTCACCGTGCGTACCGCCTTGAACTCTTCGGCGGCGATTTTCTTGCCGGTCTGGCGCTTGATGTGGTCGATCAGGTCCACGGCGTCGATGCTGTCGATTTCCAGGTCCTGGTACAGGTTGGCGTCGAGGGTGACGCGTTCCGGGGGCAGTTCAAACAGTTCCACCAAGGCGTCGCGCAGGGTGTTGAAGATATCGTCACGAGTTTGCATGGTACGGTCTCAAGCTGCCTGTCGGGCCGTGACGAATGCCGCAAGGCTGGCCACGTTGGTGAAGTGATTGCGGGTGTCCTTGGCGTCGGCATCGATTTTGATGCCGTATTTTTTCTGAATCACCAAGCCCAATTCCAGGGCGTCGACCGAATCCAGGCCCAGGCCTTCGCCAAACAGCGTCTGCTCGCTGCCAATGTCGTCGACGCTGATGTCTTCCAGGCCCAGGGCCTCGATGATCAGCGTCTTTATGTCGTGCTCAAGGCGGTGTTGGTCGCTCATCTTCGGCGAGCTCCTTAATGAAATAGTGATGCAGGTGATCGTTGAGCTTGCGTGAAGCCTGGGGCGCGGCGCCGAGCGCGGCGAACGCCTGTGGTTCTATATCGGCCCCCACGCGCAAACTGAAGTGAAATCGACGGTGGGGAATGCGATACCAGGGTTCGGCCTTGGTCAGCGTGGTGGGGCTGACCTTGATCACCACTGGCGTGATGATTGTCGCACCACGCAGCGCAATGGCCGCACCGCCGCGATGAAAGGCCGGCGCCGCGCCCGGCGTGGTGCGGGTGCCTTCGGGAAAGATGATCAGCGTCTGGCCGGCGCGCAGGGCGTCGGCTGCGGCATCGAGCATGTCGGCACTGCCGTCGTTGCTGATATAGCCGGCATCGCGCACCGGGCTGCGGGTGAACGGGTTCTGGAACAGGCTCTGCTTGACCACGCAGTTGGTCTGGCGCATCAGGCCGATCAGGAACACCACGTCGATCAGCGACGGGTGGTTGGCGACGATCATCTGGCCAGGGCGGCCAAGCTTTTCGGCACCCTCGACGCTGTACGTGAGAATGCCCAGGCCCTTCATCAGGCGAATGAAAAACCAGAACAGGCAACTGATGGTGTGGCGTGCGCGCCGTTGGTGCTGGCTGGCGTCGCCCGGCAGGCAACTGAGCAACGGAAATACCAGCAAACGCAGGCACAGCCCGCCGATGCCAAACAGGCAAAAGCTGAGGGCTGTGGCGAACAGGCGCCAATAATAGGCCTGCCGTGGCTTGTGGGTCAGGGCTTGCGTTGCCAGTTCCATACTCGGTTCTTCCAGGCATGTTGGCAGGCGCCCTGTTCGGTCAGCAGGGTGCGCAGCAGGTTCAGGGCGTGGGGCCACTGGGTTTGAGTGAGTTGGACAGTGCCGGTGGTGAGTTCCAGTTGCCACTCGTCGCCCGGCGTGAGCAACAGGCCGAGGGCGTAGGGGAAGGGCACATCCCTAATCCAGCTGGCGTAGGCGTGGGGCGGTTGTTCTTCGGTGATCACCAGCAATACGGCGGCGGCGCCTTCGTTGAGCAACGCGGCGGCTTCGAGCAGGCCGTGTTCGAGGCCATCGCCGGCGGCGGCGAGGGCGGTCATCTCGCTGGTTTCATTGCGCAGGATCGACCACAGGCCAATCACCGCGTTATGCACCGACAGGCTGAACTGAGTGGGCGACAGCGGCTGCTCGTTGGCCAGGTCACTGAGGATGTCCAGGGTGCGCGGGGTTTCGCCGTGGCGGGAAATAAACACCAGCGGCAGGTCTTCAAGGCCCTCGGCCAGCGGCCAGCCGACGCTGAACGCCATGCGCGCCAGCCGGCTCAGACGGCGGCGCTGCATGGCTGGCAAAAATGACACATCGGGGGACGCTTCGCTGACAGGCGGCAACACCGGGTCCCGGCACCAGGCGTACCAGTCGTCCGCACTCGCAAGGCCAGGAGCCCAGGCGCGCCATTGGGCGATGTTGAAGTTGATCACTGAGAAGTTATCCCGCCCCTGCGGGCTTCCATGTGCGGCCAATGGCCCCGGATTCCGGGACAGGGAGCAATGGCCGTATGGCGCGCATTATCCCGGTGCCGTGGGGTTCTAGCAAATAGTGGTGAAAGTTTGTTCACTATTGATCACAAATAAGTTGGAAGAATTTGCAGATTATCGGCGATCAAAGGCCGGACTCGATCGTTACGCGGTTTCCATTCATTTGTGAGCCAGACAGCGCGCAAGGATGAACGAGGTAGCTAACCGGCGCTTTTGCGCTCTACACTCGGGGGATTCATTGATACACGGAGGTTTTTCCATGCGGCGCGTGGTGTTCAATCAAAAAGGCGGTGTGGGCAAGTCCAGCATCGCCTGCAACCTGGCGGCGGTCAGCGCCAGCGAAGGTTATCGAACCCTGTTGGTGGACCTCGATGCACAGGCCAACTCAACCCAGTACCTCACCGGGCTGACGGGTGACGACATCCCCATGGGGATCGCGGATTTTTTCAAGCAGACGCTGTCTTCCGGGCCGTTTTCGAAGAAGAACAAGGTAGATATCTACGAAACGCCGTTCGACAACCTGCACGTGATCACCGCCACCGCCGAGCTGGCAGACCTGCAGCCCAAGCTCGAAGCCAAGCACAAAATCAACAAGCTGCGAAAACTGCTGGATGAGCTGAGCGAGGATTACGACCGCATTTACCTGGATACGCCTCCGGCCTTGAACTTCTATGCGGTTTCGGCGCTGATTGCCGCTGATCGGGTGCTGATCCCCTTCGACTGCGACAGCTTCTCGCGCCAGGCGTTGTATGGCCTGCTAGCAGAGATCGAAGAATTGAAGGACGACCATAACGAAGGCCTGGAAGTGGAAGGCATCGTGGTTAACCAGTTCCAGGCCCGGGCGAGCCTGCCGCAGCAGATTCTCGATGAGTTGATTGCCGAAGGGCTGCCGGTACTGCCGGTGTACCTGGCCAGCTCCGTGCGTATGCGCGAGTCGCACCAGGAGAGCAAGCCGCTGATTCATCTGGACCCACGGCATAAGCTGACGCAGCAGTTTGTGGAGCTGCATAACTTGCTGGAAAACGCCTGACTCCACAGGCAACACCGAACACTGTGGGGGCCGGGCTTGCCCGCGATGAGGGCGGCACATTGAGTCAATGTGTCGCTTGGAACACCGTTATCGCAGGCAAGCCAGCTCCCACAGTTTGGATTGCATGCCGGCAGGTGAGTTGGATTTGTCCCACAAAGTATGTAGGAAGGGTCTGGCAATGGGGCTTGTGCCTTGTAACCTTGCCTACAGCTACGCCAGAATCCGCCGGCTTGTGCGTCTGGATGGGCGTCTCTAAGGTTTGCCGGTCGCTGAATGTTCAGTGATCGGGTTTAGTAGCCCGTGGTGAGATGTACGGCATATCGTCGATCAGGATCTTCCTGAATTCTATGGTGGCTGTACGGAGGGCGTTTTCGAGCGCGCCGGTTGCGTCTCCCCGGTCTACTAACCTGCGTACAGCTGCCACCCTCCGTTTAGTAGCGGGCTGGTTGCGGCTTCCCAACCCGGAGACGATCCATGGCTAACCTCTATACCGTGTCACCCAACCTCCCCACCGAAACCCTCGTACTCAACAGCTACGAAACCTTCTCCTCGGTGCGCACCTTGCTGCTCAACCTGTCCAACGACCTCACCGGCGAACACCGCGACGTAGCGCTGGCCATCCACCAGTTAAGCGAACTGGGCGTCATGCTGGTCAGCCAGATGATGGACCGCGAAGCCCCGCTGACCTAACGCATGAAATGCATCTAATGTGGGAGCTGGCCTTGCCTGCGATGGCATCACCTCGGTGTACCAGGCAGACCGAGTCGCCTGCATCGCAGGCAAGCCAGCTCCCACATTGACCGAGTTGATGGAGGGGGATGTTTACACCCCCTGGCTACGCAACCAACTCATCAACTGCGGCAACGGAAACGCCCCACTCTGGCGCGCCACTTCGCGGCCGTTCTTGAACAGAATCAAACTGGGAATCGAGCGAATCCCCAGCTGAGCCGACAGCTGCTGGTTAGCCTCACTGTCCAGCTTCGCCAGCCGGCACTTGCCTTCCAACTGCCCGGCTGCCTGTTCGAATACCGGCGCAAACGACTTGCACGGCCCGCACCAGTCGGCCCACACATCGACCAGCAGCGGCAGGTCGCCCTTGATCTGGTTGGCATAGTCACCCTGTTTCAAATCAAAGGGTTTGTTCAGCAACACCGACTGCTTGCAGCGCCCGCACTTGGGCGCATCACCCAGGCGTTCGCCGGGGATGCGGTTGAGGCCGTTGCAATGAGGGCAGGGGATTACAAGAGATTCGGACATCGGGGGCTCCTTGGGGGCGGCTATTGGCTTCAATCTGGTGTCGGCGACGCGGTTTATCAACACGCGAAAAAAGGACAAAGCATGAACCACGCTCTAAAACTGGCCATTGAACATTGGCCTTACGTTGCAACGCTGCTGCGCAAACCCCAAACCGAGGATGATTATGGCGTCCTGGTCGAGGCGATTGATGAGCTGCTCGATATCACAGGAGAAGATGAAGACCATCCAATGAGTGGGCTACTTGACATCATTTCTGACTGGGTGGAGGCCTATGATCTGGAGCATCAGCGTATGCCTCAGATCTGATGAGCCTACTCACCGCAGAATAATCCGACCGTCTTTAGGACTTACGACGAACAACTAATCTCCAAATGCTTGCCCCAATCCGGCGGTCGTTGCGCGTACTGCTCCATCCCCGCTTGTTCCTCAAACGGTCTGGTCAGCACGTCATGCAGCCGCCGCACTTCGCTGTAGTCGCCTGATTCGGCGGCGGCGATGGCGTTTTGGGCCAGGTAGTTGCGCAGGATATATAGCGGGTTGACCGCGTGCATGCGCTCACGGCGCTGCTCCTGGGTGTAATCCCCGTCCCGCGCCACGCGGGCCTTGTACTGCTCGGCCCAGGCGTCGAACCCGGCCAGGTCGACAAAGTCATCACGTAGCCGCGCCACGGCCAGAGCAGCGGGTTCATCGCCCAGGTGGCGCAAGAACAGCGTGTAGTCAACGCCGCTGTTCTGCATCAGCTTGAGCAAGCGCTCCACCAACTGCTGGTCGGCGTCTTCGGCGGTGGTCAGGCCCAGGCGGCGGCGCATCAAGTCCAGGTAGTGCGCCTGGTACAGCGGCAGGTACAGGCCGAGTGCTTCTTTGAGTGCGTCAACGCTGATAAACGGCGTGAGCGCCTGGGCCAAGGCGCTGAGGTTCCACTGCCCGATCGGCACCTGGTTGCTGAAGGAGTAGCGCCCTTCATGATCGGAATGGTTGCAGATGAAGTGCGCGTCAAAATCATCGAGAAACGCGAAGGGCCCGAAGTCGAAGGTAATGCCCAGGATCGACATGTTGTCGGTGTTCATCACGCCGTGGCAAAAACCATAAGCCTGCCACTTGGCGATCATTTCGGCGTTGCGCTCGACGATCTCGCGGAACATCGCCAGGTAAGGCTCGGGTTGCTCGCGGCATTCGGGGTAGTGCAGGTTCAGCACGTGCTCGGCCAGTTCGGCCTGTTGCTCAGGCTTCTTGGTGTAATAGAAATATTCGAAGTGCCCGAAGCGAATATGGCTGTGGGCCAGGCGTAAAACCATCGCCCCGCGTTCCTGTTTCTCCCGCCATACCGGCGTGCTGGAGCCGATCACGCACAGGGCGCGGCTGGTGGGGATGCCCAGCGCATGCAGGGCTTCGGAGGCGAGGAATTCACGAATCGAAGAGCGCAACACCGCCCGCCCGTCGCCCATGCGCGAGTAAGGCGTCATCCCGGCGCCCTTGAGGTGCAAATCCCAATGCTCGCCGGCCTCGTTATAGACCTCGCCCAGCAGCAACCCGCGGCCATCGCCCAGTTGCGGCGTGTAGCCGCCGAATTGATGCCCGGAATACACCATCGCCCGTGGCTCGGCTTCGGCCCACAGTTTGTGGCCGCCAAACAGTTCGGCAAACACGGAGGTTTCGGCCGCGGCCGGGTCGAGGTCGAGCAGCGCCATGGCGGCCTTGCTCGCCACCACCAGGCGCGGTTCGTCCAGGGGTTCGGGCAGAACGTGGGTTGAGAACGCATCGCCCAGGCGTGCGAAGCGATTGTCGAAGGTCAGTTCGTCGAGGGCTTTCACCGGCCATCTCCAGCAGAATGTCCGAGCATTCTGCTGGGGATAGGGCATTTAGTCGAGTTTGCTGGGTGGCGGCTCCGGCGCATCCACCACTTTGCCCGCAGGTGGCTCTGGGGCGTCGGGCTGGTCGACGGGCTGCACAATGGTCTTGCGCTCATCCTCGGCCGGCACCAGTTTGTATTCCTGGCCGTGGAGGTTTTTCAGGTAGATCTCCATCTGCCGGAACGAGATGTTGATGTGCTGTTTCTTGAACTCGCGGTTGATAAAGCGGTTGACCTCGTCGAGCACCGGGTTGCGGTCGCCCAGGTCGCGCACGTGCATGCGCAGCTCGTGGTCCAGTGTGCTTTCGCCGAAGTTGAGGAAGTACACATGGGGTTCCGGTTCTTTCAGGACCCGAGGGTTTTCCCGAGCGGCTTTCAGTAACAGTTCCTTCACCAGATCGAGGTCGGAGCCGTAGTCCACGCCGAGTTTGAGGGTCACCCGAGTGATGGTGTCGGTCAGCGACCAGTTGATCAACTGCCCGGTAATGAAGGTCTTGTTGGGGACAATGATGTCTTTATTGTCGAAGTCGGTAATGGTGGTGGCACGAATACGGATCTTGCTCACCGTACCCGACAGGTTGCCGATGGTAATGGTGTCGCCGATGCGCACCGGGCGTTCGAACAAAATCATGATGCCGGAGATGAAGTTGGCGAAGATCTCCTGCATGCCGAAACCCAGGCCCACCGACAGCGCGGCCACCAGCCATTGCAGCTTGTCCCAACTCACACCGAGGGTGGAAAGGGTGGTGACAAAGCCCACGCCGGCAATGATGTAGGACAGCAAGGTGGTGGTGGCGTAGGCGCTGCCTTGGGCCAGGTCGAGCTTGGACAGCACCAGCACTTCCAGCAGGCCGGGCAGGTTGCGCGCCAGGGCGAAGGTGATACCGATGATAATCGACGCGCCCAGCAGGTCGCCGATGCTGATGGGCACCATGCTGATATTCGCACCGGTACCGCTGGTGTATTCGTACAGCGTGACGTTGTCCAGATAGGAAAATACCGAGATCAGGTCCGACCACACCCAATACAACGCCGCGATAAAGCCGCCGAGCAGGGCCAGGCGGATCAGGCGCATGGACTGTTCGTTGACCTGCTCGATGTCCAGGGTCGGCTCTTCGATCACCGCTTCGCCGTCACCGGCCTCCTTGGCTGCCTGGCGTTTGGCCAGGGCGCGGGCGTAGGCCAGGCGCCGTGCGGCAACCCCCAGGCCGCGCACGAAGGTGGCTTCGATCACCAGCCAGAACATCAGCAGGTACAGGGTGTTGATCAGCCGGTCACTGAGTTTCAGCGCGGTGTAGTAATAGCCAAAGCACACGGCAATAAACAGCGCGATGGGCAGGGCGGTGAACACCACCCCGATCGCTTTGCGAAACAATGAGGCCTTTTCGTGGGTTGGGCTGTTCAGCAGCAGGCGGCCCAGCAGCCAGGCCATCAGCCCGTAACAGGTCAGTACCACGGCGATACCCAACACGTCGTCAGCCAGCGCGGCCGGTTGATGTTCGGCAATTGCGACCACGGCCACCAACGCCAGTACCACCAGCCCGAGCTTGCGTATCCAGCCTTGCAGGAATTCGACCTGCGGCCTCTCCCAGCGAAAGTGCAGCTCCGCCACGCCGCCCGGCGCGAGGATGCGGTAGGCGGTGTAGAACACCAGCCAGGCTTGGGCGATCTGCAGCAAGGCCGCGCCCAGGTTGGCGTTTTGCCCGCGGGCGTCGATCTGCAACGCGTAGCCGCACAGCGCCAGGCCCAGGGCCACGGGCATCGCCAGCAGGATGTTGATCAGGATGGCCTGCGGCGTATGCCACTGGCTGTCGCGCTTGAAGTGGCCGATGTCCTGGTGAACCTTTTTCAGGCGCACATACAGCGCATTGCGCCGCCACAGCAGCGCGCCGATCAGCAACAGCAACGGCAGGAACAGCAGCGGGCGTTGGGTCAGGCCGTCATACAGCTCGCTGACGCTGGACGCCCAGGGCAGGGTGGTGACCTGCTTGCTCAGGTGCGCCGGTACGGTTTCCAGCCATTCGGTGTCCAGCGGCTTGTTGCTGGGGATCCAGAACATTTGCTCGTCGAGCGTGGCGCGCAGGGTGCTGGCGGTGCTGAGCAGTTGTTTCTGGTTCAGTTGCAGGGTGATGGATTCGTTGAGCAGTGCGCTCAGTTCGCGGCTCAGGCGTTCCAGCAGGTCGCTGCGGGTGATCGCCACTTCCAGCAGGGTGCGGCGCAGTTGCGGGGTGACTTCATCTGGCGGCTGGTTGGCCAGCAGGTTGTCCACATAGGCGCTGGGGGAGGTGATCAGCTCTCGCTGTTGGTTGACCTCGAACTGGTACAGGCGAATGTTGGCGATGTCGTCGGCCAGGTCTTTGTCCACGGTCAGACGCGGCAGGGCCTGCTTTTGTTTATAGAGAATCTTGGACAGCAGCAGGCTGCCCTTGAGCACGTTGATCTGCTCGTCCAGGGCCGAATCGCTTTGGGTCACGGTGTCCAGTTGCTGCTTGGTCTGCAGGTTTTTCTGGGTCAGGTCGTTGAGGCGGTCGGTGCTTTTGAGCAGGTAGTCGGACAGCTTCAGGTTGTCTGCGCTTTCCTTGGCCAGGATGCTGCTGCCGCCGGCTTTCTGCGCTTCGATGGACTGTTGGGTCACCGTCTGCTGGGACTGGGCCAGGCGTTTCTGGTTGATCAGGGTTTGCAGGTCCTGGATTTCCTGCTCCAGGCGTGCGGTTTTTTCCTGGATCAGGTCATGCTGGCTGTTGCCCAAATCTTGCAGCTGGCTGTTGCCGGCCAATTCCTGGCGGCGCAGGGGAATCAAGGCATTCAGGGCCGCCAGTTCGGCGTTGAGCTGGTTGCGCTGGTCGCTGCTGAGGGGCTTGCCGTTGTCTTTGCCAAGCTTGAGCGTCGCGTTGATTTGCTGGATGCGCGTCTGGCTGCTGCTGATTTCGGTCTGGGCGCGCTCGGGGCGGGTCTGGGCGGCGATGGTCAGGCTGTTGGCGTCGGCCAGTTCTTTTTGCAGGTCGCCTTGCTGGGTGCTGCGTTGCACCAATAACTGCTCAAGCTGCGGCACCGGCAGGCTGGCGTAGCGTTGGGCCACCGGAATGATTTTGGTGGCCTTGAGGCGCGCCAGCTCACGCTGGTTCTCATTGGTCTGGCGCGGGGCCTCTTCCAGCTGGCGCTTGAGGTCGGCCAGACGCTGCTCGTAGTCCTGCTGATTGCCCAGGTAGGTCAGGGTCTGTTGCAGGGTCGCCTGCAGCGCCTTCATGTCGGCGTCAGGCAGCTTGCGGTCGGGCAGTTTATCCAGGCTTTGCTGGACGGCTTCGGCGCTGGGCGGGTCGGCGGCGTATACGCTGCCAACACAAAGGGTCAGGCCCAGCAGGGCAGTGGCGAGAAAAGTACGCAGGGTTGGCATAGAGACCGGTCTTGCAAAGTGAAGAATCGGGGCGTCGTTGTCCCGCAGTTTAGAGGAAGAGTCCGGGGCCCGGGCGACTTCCTTCGGGGAATCTGACGCCGACTTTGCCAATCTTGTTCCCGTCCATGACCGCGACGGTCCAGATGGTGTTGTTCCACTCCACCTGGTCGCCGACTACCGGTGCACCGCCCACCTTCTGGGTGATGAAACGGCTCAGCGGCATGTCCGGGTCGATACCCTCAAGCTTGAGCCCGTACAAGGCGGAAACCGCGCCCAGCTGGGCGTCGCCTTCGAGGACGAAGTCGCCGAAGAAGCGCAAATCGAGGCCCCGTTGCGGTGCCTGGCTGAACAGTTTGCCCAGAGCCGGCAGGTTGTGTTCGTGGCCGATCACACAGAGCAAATCGTCGACTTCCAGCACCGTACTACCCGACGGATGGAGCAGTTGTTGGCCCCGAAACAGCGCGGCGATGCGCGTGCCTTCGGGCATTTTCAGCTCGCGCAGGGCCGCGCCGATGCACCATTTTTCAGCGCCCAGGCGGTAGACGAACAACTCCCACTCGCTGGTAACGTGCACTTCCAAGGCCGCGCGGGAGATCGGCGCCGGGTCTGGCGGTACGGTGACTTTAAGCAACTTGGCCACCCACGGCAGGCTGGTGCCCTGCACCAACAGCGAGACCAGCACGATAAAGAACGCCAGGTTGAAGTACAGCTGTGCATGGGGCAGACCGGCCATCAGCGGGAACACCGCGAGGATGATCGGTACCGCGCCGCGCAGGCCGACCCAGGCGATAAAGGCCTTTTCGCGCCCGTGGAACGCTTTGAATGGCAGCAGGCCAACCATCACCGACAGCGGCCGGGCAAACAGGATCATCCACAGCGCCAGGCCCAGGGCGGGCAGGGCGATGGGCAGCAAATCGTGAGGCGTGACCAGCAGGCCCAGCACCAAGAACATCCCGATCTGCGCCAGCCAGGCCATGCCGTCGAGCATGTGCAAAATGCCATGGCGGCTGCGCACCGGGCGGTTGCCGATCACCAGCCCGCACAGGTACACGGCGAGGAAGCCGCTGCCGTGCAGGGCGTTGGTCAGGGCAAACACGAACAGGCCGCCGGCGATCACCAGGATCGGGTACAGGCCGTTGGCCAGGTTGATGCGGTTGACCAGTTGCAACATCAGCCAGCCGCCACCCAGGCCTACCAGGCCACCGATGCCGAATTCGCGGATCAGGTGCGTGAGCAGGCTCCAGTGCAGGCCGGTCTGGCCGCTGGCGAGCATGTCGATCAGGGTGACGGTGAGGAACACCGCCATCGGATCGTTACTGCCCGATTCGATTTCCAGGCTGGCGCTGACCCGCTCGTTGAGGCCCTTGCCGCCCAGCAGTGAGAACACCGCCGCGGCGTCCGTGGAGCCGACAATGGCGCCAATCAGCAGGCCCTGGATGATATTGAGGTCGAATAGCCAGGCCGCGGCCATGCCGGTGAGGCCGGTGGTAATCAACACCCCCACCGTGGCCAGGGACAAGGCCGGCCACAGCGCCACGCGGAAACTCGCCACCCGGGTGCGCAAACCGCCGTCGAGCAGGATCACGGCGAGGGCGAGGTTGCCCACCAGGTAGGCGGTCGGGTAGTTATCGAAAATGATGCCACCGCCATCGACCCCGGCGGTCATGCCCACGGCCAGGATAATCACCAGGATGGGGATCCCCAGGCGTGACGAAAGCGAACTCACCAGAATGCTCGCAGTCACCAGCAACGCGCCGATCAAGAACAGGCTGTTGATGGTCGTCGCATTCAAAGGCAGTACTCCAGGGCAGGGGAAGACAGGACGCAAACTGACCATGCAGTCTGCGTGCCAGGGATTCTAACCTGTTGAATTGCTGCGCTGTCAAAAAGCTTTTGTGGCTGCGCATCGATCAAATGTGGGAGCTGGCTTGCCTGCGATTGCGGTGTGCCAGGCGCCAGGGGCGTTAGCTGATAGATTGCTATCGCAGGCAAGCCAGCTCCCACAGGGTATGCGGTGTGAGCAAAGGCTTATTTCAGAGGCGGAACCTTCCGACCATCCCGTTCAGGTCCACCGCCAACCGCGACAATTCGCCGCTCGCCGCACTGGTCTGGCTGGCGCCGGTGGCCGATTGCACCGACAGGTCACGGATATTCACCAGGTTGCGGTCCACTTCCCGCGCCACCTGGGCCTGTTCTTCCGCCGCGCTGGCGATCACCAGGTTGCGCTCGTTGATCTCCACAATCGCCGTGTTGATGGTGTCCAGCGACAGGCCCGCGCCTCGTGCGATGTTAAGTGTCGATTCGGCGCGCTCGGTGCTGTTGCGCATCGAATCCACTGCATGTTCGGTACCCGTCTGGATACTGCCGATCATGCGTTCGATCTCGCTGGTGGACTGCTGGGTGCGATGGGCCAGCGCCCGCACTTCATCGGCCACCACGGCGAAACCACGCCCGGCTTCCCCGGCTCGAGCTGCTTCAATCGCTGCGTTCAGGGCCAGCAGGTTGGTCTGGTCAGCCAAGCCACGGATCACGTCCAGCACTTTACCGATATCCCTCGATTCATTGGCCAGGTCGCCAATCAGGGAAGCGGTGGCCTGTACGTCGGTACTCATGCGTTCGATAGCGCTAACGGTTTCCTGCACCAGGTCGCGGCCGTCACCGGCAGAGGTGGTGGCATTGCGCGAGGCTTCGGAGGTGCTCACCGCGTTGCGTGCGACTTCTTCCACCGCGCTGGTCATCTCGTTGACGGCAGTGGCGGCCTGTTCGATTTCGTTGTTCTGCTGGGTCAGGCCACGGGCGCTTTCGTCGGTGACCGCATTCAGCTCTTCAGCGGCAGACGCTAGCTGGGTAGCGGAGCCGGCGATACGTTGCAGGGTGTCGCGCAGTTTGTGTTGCATCTTGGCCATGGCCGCGAGCAGGCGTCCGGCTTCGTCGTTGCCGTCCACGGTGATCGGGCGCGTCAGGTTGCCTTCGGCCACTTCTTCGGCGGCTTCTAGCGCCTGTGCGATGGGCAGGGTGATGCTGCGGGTCAGCAGCCAGGCGAACAGCAAGGTCAGCGCCGTGGCAACCACCAGCAGGCCTACCACCAGGTCAAAGGCCATGTCGTATTGGTCTTTGGCGCGCTGGTTGGTGGCGTTGGCGTCGTCGTTATTGATATCCAGCAAGCGGGTCAAGACCGCATTGACCTGCTCGGAGTTGTCCAGCAACTCGGTGTTGAGCAGGCTGCGCAGCTCGTTGACCTGATTGGCGCGAGACAGGCTCTTCATGCGCTCTTCAATCTGGCGGTACTGACCCAGCAAGCGCACGTACTCGTTGTAAGCGTTGCGCTCTTCGGTGCTGGTGATCAGTTTTTCGTAGATGTCCTGGGCTGTGCGAATCTGCTGATTGCGCAGTTCGAAGGCTTCCAGGGTCTTTTGCTGTACATCTGGCTCGCGGTTGGTCAGCAAGCGGTACGACAGCACGCGCAGGCGCAGGGTCAGTTGGGTGAATTCATCCAGGGCGCGAATGCTGGGCACGCTGGCCGAGGTGATGTCTTCGGTGGCTGCACGAATTTTGCTCATCTGGTTCAGGGCGAACACACCGAGCAACAACATCAAGGCGCCAATAAACGCGAAGCCAAGGAAGGCCCTCGGGGCGATATTCATATTACGAAGAGACATGCTGGAGTCCTGGGGGAGGCGCTATCCATGCGGCCATGAGACGAGGTGTGCCCGCCTTATCGGCCCTGCGACTAAAGTCTTAAGGGGGCGCGCGCTTTTGTCGCATCGGACCAGGGGTTGTGTGAGTTCAGGAACCAGATCGGGTAAATGCAGTCACTAAGGCTCGAAAGTGCGGCCCGGCCTTGCAACATCGGGCTGCGCGGCCGGGGATAATCCTGGCATCCGAGGTGAATTTTCTTTATCGTCACCGCCCTTTTTAAACGCCCGAGAAATCAAAATGTTAGAAGCATCCCTCAGCCAATTGGAACAACTGGTCAGCGACCTCGTACAGCAGAATCAAGAACTGCTGGGCAGCAACGAATCCCTCAAGGCCGAGCTGGCCCGCGCCAAGGACGAAAACGACAGCCTGCAACTGAACCTGATGGAACAGGAAGAAAAGCACGGCGCCACCGCCGCCCGCATCCAGGCGCTGGTTGAGCGTGTAAGTGCAGGGCCTGTCAGCGCATGAGTGAGGGCATAAAGGTCGTTTCGATTCTCGGAGAGGATTACTCGATCAAGGCACCGGCCGGCGAAGATCAGACCCTGATGCATGCCGTGACCATGCTCAAGGCCTCCCTGGCGGTTACCAAGAAAAAGTACCCGACCCTGATCGGTGACAAGCTATTGGTACTGGCCGCGCTGAACCTGTGCGCCGAGCAGATTGAAATGCAACAGGCGCACCAGCAGGAACTCGACCGTTACCAAGAGCAAGTCAGCGCCACGGTCGATGTGATCTCTAAGGTGATCGGTCAGCCCTGAGGGCTAGAACCATTCCTCTTGCATGCCCAGGCACGTATCGTCGCGTGCCTCCAGAATCGCCAGTTCATGATGGCAGCTCGGTACTTCCCAGGTCAGGAAGTACCGGGCGGCCTGGAGCTTGCCCTTATAAAAGGCCGCGTCAGCCGCTTCCCCTTTGGCCAGCCCTTCTTCGGCGCGGATCGCCTGTTCCAGCCAGCGCCAGCCAATCACCGTGTGCCCGAACACTTTCAAGTACAGCGCCGAGTTCGCCAGGCTGCTGTTGACCTTGCCTTGGGCGAGATCGGTCAGCAGGCCAATCGTGACGCTTTGCAGCCGGTTTACCAGTTGCTCCAGAGGCTCTCGCAGTGCCGTGAGTGAAGGGTGCTTTTGCGCCCGGGCTCCGGTTTCGGCGATCAGGCGAATCAACTGCTTTAAACCGGCGCCGCCGTTCTGCGCCAATTTGCGCCCGAGCAGGTCCAGGGACTGGATGCCGTGGGTGCCTTCATGGATGGGGTTCAGGCGGTTGTCGCGGTAGTACTGCTCCACCGGGTATTCGCGGGTGTAGCCGTGGCCGCCGAGAATCTGGATCGCCAGCTCGTTGGCCTTGAGGCAGAACTCCGACGGCCAGGATTTGACGATGGGCGTGAGCAGGTCGAGCAGTTCGTGGGCTTGCTTGCGCTCGGTGTCGGTTTGCAGGGTGGTGGTGTCGTCGAATAGCCGCGCCGCGTAGAGGCCGAGGTCAAAGGCGCCTTCCACATAGGCTTTCTGGGTCAGTAGCATGCGCTTGATGTCGGCGTGCTGGATGATCGCCACCGGTGCGGTGCTCGGGTCTTTACTATCAGGCAGGCGCCCCTGGGGCCGTTCGCGGGCGTAGTCCAGGGAGTAGAGGTAGCCGGCGTAACCGAGCATCACCGCGCCCATGCCCACGCCGATGCGTGCCTCGTTCATCATCTGGAACATGCAGCTCAGCCCCTGGTGCGGCTTGCCCACCAGATAGCCGACACAGTTGCCGTTATCGCCAAAGTTAAGCGCCGTGGACGTGGTGCCGCGCCAGCCCATCTTGTGGAACAGCCCTGCCAGCAGCACATCGTTGCGAGCGCCCAGGCTGCCGTCCTCGTTGACCAGGAACTTGGGCACGATAAACAGCGAAATGCCCTTCACGCCTGCGGGAGCGTCCGGCAATTTTGCCAGCACCATATGCACGATGTTTTCCGACAGCGAATGGTCGCCACCGGAGATAAAGATCTTGTTGCCCTTGAGCCGATAACTGCCGTCAGCCGCGGGTTCTGCACGGGTACGAATGTCCGACAGGGAAGAACCTGCATGGGGCTCGGTCAGGGCCATGGTGCCGAAGAAGCGCCCGTCGATCATTGGCTGCAGGAAGCGTTGTTTCTGCTCCTCGGTGCCGAAGCTTTCGATCAGGTTGGCGGCGCCCATGGTCAGGAACGGGTAGGACGTCGAGGCGGCGTTGGCCGATTGGAAGTGCGCGAAACAGGCCTGGGACAACAGGGTCGGCAGTTGCATGCCACCTGCTTCAAAGCTACGTGCTGCGTTGAGGAAACCGGCCTCCAGGAAGGCGTCTACGGCGGGTTTGACTTCCGGGATCAGGATCGCTTGGCCGTTCTCATAACGCGGTTCGTTTTCGTCGTTCTTGCGGTTGTGGGGGGCGAAGTACTTTTCGGCGATGCTGCGCGCCGTGCTGATTGCAGCGTCGAAAGTTTCGCGGTTGTGCTCGGCAAACCGCTCGCGCTGGGTCAGGCCCTCGGCATCGAGGACTTCATACAGCTCGAAAGCCAGATTGCGGGAACTGAGCAGCGTCTCGGACATGGCGGCGTACCTTTGAAGGAATTGGCCTGAGTCTAAGTGCGCGAATGTAGGGTGGCTAGCAAGATTGATTTAAGTGATAGAAGGGCAGAACGCTGGCGAGGCATCGAGATCGTTCCCACGCTCTGCGTGGGAACGCCTCTTTTGACGCTCCGCGTCACGCTTCTGGACGCAGAGCGTCCTTAAGCTGCATTCCCACGCGGAGCGTGGGAACGATCAGCCGCGGTGTGTCAGTTAGCCGATGGTCATCAGGCTGGCGTTACCACCCGCCGCGGCGGTGTTTACGCTCAACGCTCGCTCGATCACCAGGCGCTCCAGGGCAATCGCGGTCTCACCTTGAGACATGCCATGCACCCCGACAATCGCCCCACCGCGCTGCGCCACTTGCTGGCACACCGCACGCAGTTGGTCGGAATCACCGTGATGCAGCACGGCGTCAAACACCACGTCGTCCTTGGTCCAGTCAGCCACGCGCTTGATCTTCGCCTGAATCTCTTTAGGCAGGCGTGGGAACAAGGCCTTGGTCAGCTCGGTTTCCGGCCATACCGCCGAACCACCGACGGCCAATACCGCCGCCAGTTGGGTCAGCAGGTCGCCTTCCACTTCGGCCAGGCACAGTACGTGCTCGCGCGGCAGGATGGCGTAGCTGTTGCGCTCGCCGGTCGGGCCGGCCAGTTGGCGGGTGATACCGCTTTGCGACTGGGCGGCGAACTGCGTGCACAGGGCGCTCAGTTCACTGAACTTATTGCCGTCGGCCCAGGTTTTCAGGGCGGTCAGCGATTGGCTCATGGCATCACGCAGGCGCACATCCGGCGCGGCCAACTTGTCGCCGCGTACGAAGGATTGCTCGATTGCATCGGTAGGACGAGTCGACAACAAGCGGTACAGGTACAGCGGGCCACCGGCTTTCGGGCCAGTGCCCGACAGGCCTTCGCCGCCGAACGGCTGCACGCCGACCACGGCGCCAACAATGTTGCGGTTGACGTAGACGTTACCGGCATTGACGTTGTCGATCACCTTGGCGATGGTCTCGTCGATGCGCGTGTGCACGCCCAGGGTCAGGCCGTAGCCGGAAGCGTTGATCTGGCCGATGAGCTGGTCGATCTCTTTGCGCTTGTAGCGCACTACGTGCAGCACCGGGCCGAAGATCTCGCGTTGCAGTTCGTCGAAGCTTTCCAGCTCGATCAGGGTCGGCATCACGAAGGTGCCGCGCTTGATCTCTTCACCGTCGGCAATCGCCACCTGGTAAACGTTGCGGCCTTTGTCACGCATGGCCTGGATGTGTTTCTCGATACCGGCCTTGGCTTCGGCGTCGATCACCGGGCCGATGTCGACCGACAGGCGTTCCGGGTTACCCAGGCGGCATTCAGCCATGGCGCCCTTGAGCATTTCGACCACACGGTCTGCCGAATCTTCCTGCAGGCACAGTACGCGCAGTGCCGAGCAACGTTGACCGGCGCTGTCGAAGGCCGACGACACGACGTCGATCACCACTTGTTCGGTCAGCGCCGAGGAATCGACGATCATCGCATTCTGGCCACCGGTTTCGGCGATCAGTGGAATCGGGCGACCCTGGGCATCCAGGCGACCGGCGACATTGCGTTGCAGCAGGCGCGCCACTTCGGTGGAACCGGTGAACATCACGCCTTTGACGCGATCATCACCCACCAGACGGGCACCGACGCTTTCGCCCTGGCCTGGCAGCAATTGCAGCACACCTTCCGGAATACCGGCTTCAAGCAGAATACGTACGGCCTGGGCAGCCACCAGCGGCGTCTGCTCGGCAGGCTTGGCCAGCACCGGGTTACCGGCAGCCAGCGCTGCAGCTACCTGACCGCTGAAGATGGCGAGGGGGAAGTTCCACGGGCTGATGCACACCACCGGGCCCAATGGGCGGTGGGCGTCATTGGTAAAGTCGTTGCGCGCCTGCACCGCGTAGTAACGCAGGAAGTCCACGGCTTCACGCACTTCGGCGATGGCGTTGGCGAAGGTCTTGCCGGCTTCACGGGCCAGCAGGCCCATCAGCGGCTGGATCTCGCCTTCCATCAGGTCGGCGGCGCGCTCCAGGATGGCAGCACGTTCGGCGGGCGGGGTGGCCTGCCAGATCGGCGCGGCGCTGATGGCGCACTGGATGGCGTTGTCGACGTCTTCGACGGTGGCTTCCTGTACCTGGCCGACCACATCACGCAGGTCAGATGGGTTCAGAACCGGTTGTGCCGCTTCATTGCTGGCAGCGCAACCGAGCATCGGTGCGGCTTTCCAGTTGTTGTGAGCAGTGGCCAGCAGGGCGCAGGACAACGAGGCCAGGCGATGTTCGTTGGCCAGGTCGATACCGGCCGAGTTGGCGCGGTCGCTGCCGTACAGGTCACGCGGCAAAGGGATGCGCGGGTGTGGCAGGCCGAAACCGCCTTCCTGGGTTGCCATTTGCTCGATGCTGGCCACCGGGTCGGCTACCAGTTCCTGGATCGAGATGGACTGGTCAGCGATGCGGTTGACGAACGAGGTGTTGGCGCCGTTTTCCAGCAGGCGGCGTACCAGATAGGCCAGCAGCGTTTCGTGGGTACCGACCGGCGCGTACACACGGCACGGACGGTTCAACTTACCTTCGGAAACCTTGCCTACAACCTGTTCGTACAGCGGTTCACCCATGCCGTGCAGGCACTGGAACTCGTACTGGCCGGGGTAATAGTTCTGACCGGCGATGTGGTAGATAGCCGACAGGGTGTGGGCGTTGTGCGTGGCGAACTGCGGGTAGATGACTTCCGGCACCGACAGCAGTTTGCGCGCGCAGGCAATGTAGGAAACGTCGGTGTACACCTTACGGGTGTACACCGGGTAGCCTTCCAGGCCTTCGACCTGGGCGCGCTTGATTTCGCTGTCCCAGTACGCGCCTTTTACCAGGCGGATCATCAGGCGATGGCGGCTGCGGCGGGCCAGGTCGATGACGTAGTCGATCACATACGGGCAACGCTTCTGGTACGCCTGGATCACAAAGCCGATGCCGTTCCAGCCAGTCAATTGCGGCTCGAAGCACAGGCGTTCGAGCAGGTCCAGGGACAGCTCCAGGCGGTCGGCTTCTTCGGCGTCGATGTTCAGGCCGATGTCGTACTGCTTGGCCAGCAAGGTCAGCGACAGCAGGCGCGGGTACAACTCGTCCATCACCCGCTCGTACTGCGCACGGCTGTAGCGCGGGTGCAGGGCGGAGAGCTTGATGGAGATGCCCGGGCCTTCATAGATCCCACGGCCATGGGAGGCTTTGCCGATGGAATGAATGGCTTGTTCGTACGAGGCCAGGTACTTCTGGGCGTCGTGTTCGGTGAGGGCGGCTTCACCGAGCATGTCGTAGGAATAGCGGAAGCCCTTGGCTTCGAACTTGCTCGCATTGGCCAGGGCTTCGGCGATGGTTTCGCCGGTGACGAACTGCTCGCCCATCAGGCGCATAGCCATGTCGACGCCCTTGCGGATCATCGGCTCGCCGCTCTTGCCGATGATGCGGCTCAGGGACGAGGTCAGGCCCGCTTCGTTGTGGGTCGACACCAGCTTGCCAGTCAGCAGCAGGCCCCAGGTGGCGGCGTTGACGAACAGCGAAGGGCTGTTGCCCAGGTGTGGCTGCCAGTTGCCGGTGCTGATCTTGTCGCGGATCAGCGCATCGCGGGTGCCTTTGTCCGGGATACGCAGCAGCGCTTCGGCCAGGCACATCAGCGCCACGCCTTCCTGGGACGACAGGGAGAATTCTTGCAGCAGGCCCTGAACAATACCGGCACGGCCGCCGGCACTCTTCTGATTGCGCAGTTTTTCGGCAATGCTCGCGGCCAGCTTGTTGGTGGCTTCGGCCATCGGCGCCGGCAGGCGCGCCTGTTCGATCAGCATCGGCACCACTTCCGGCTCGGGGCGACGGTAAGCGGCGGTGATTGCGGCACGCAATACCGATTGCGGCAGGATGCTCTCGGCGAACTCAAGGAAGCACTGGTGGGCGTGGTCGGCCTGGACCTCGCCGGCATCATCGGCCTCCTTGCTGCTCAAGCCATTGAGCTCGGACAGGGTTGCACCACCCTCGAGTTTCTCCAGGTAATTGAAAATCGCCTGCTTGATCAGCCAGTGCGGCGTACGATCAATGGAGGTCGCGGCGGCCTTCAGGCGTTCGCGGGTCGGGTCGTCGAGTTTGACCCCAAGGGTGGTCGTTGCCATTTTTTTATCCTCATGGGTGCCACTACCGAGTGGCATCTGCTGGCGGCAAGATTAGCTTTGCCCATCCCGAGGTGCAACCGGGTGCAACCCTTTTGTTGGTTAAATGTTCGACGCTTGATCGGAAAAAAATAAACAGGCGACCGAATCCGCTCCGCGCTGGTGCATTTGCTTCTGAGATCGGCTGTTCTTGCTCCGAAAAGGAGCAAAAAAAGCGCGTTTGTCCTAAAACATACTTGGGTGCAACTTAATCGGCAGAAACTGGTTGCACCTTATTTGCTTTGTTGAATAGCATTCGCGCACCAAGGTGCAACCAACCCTCAGGGTGGGTTCATCGGCTGGCGGCTTTCCTGGGGAAACGCCAGTCATAAATGCGCGGCATGCAGGTTCGTCTATCCGGTTATCCACGGGTGGCCGTCCCCATGACCGTCGCTACATAAAAACAAAGCCAGGGCGTCACTCCTATGAGCGTTAGCAATCCAACCCTGATCACGTTCGTGATCTACATCGCAGCAATGGTGCTGATCGGCCTGATGGCCTATCGCTCCACCAACAACCTTTCCGATTACATCCTGGGCGGTCGCAGCCTCGGTAGCGTGGTGACAGCCTTGTCCGCCGGTGCTTCCGACATGAGTGGCTGGCTGTTGATGGGCTTGCCGGGCGCGATCTACATGTCCGGTCTGTCGGAAAGCTGGATTGCCATCGGCCTGATCGTCGGTGCTTACCTCAACTGGTTGTTCGTGGCCGGCCGCCTGCGGGTGCAGACCGAACACAACGGCGACGCCCTGACCCTGCCGGATTACTTCTCCAGCCGCTTCGAAGATAA
The DNA here is from genome assembly GCF_001907715.1 of Pseudomonas sp. BTN1. Lineage (NCBI taxonomy): Bacteria > Pseudomonadati > Pseudomonadota > Gammaproteobacteria > Pseudomonadales > Pseudomonadaceae > Pseudomonas > Pseudomonas sp. BTN1. The sequence continues at coordinate 151,261 of NZ_MPBM01000009.1, forward strand.
GAGCGGCCTGCTGCGGATCATCTCCGCCGTGGTGATCCTGGTGTTCTTCACCATCTACTGCGCCTCCGGCATCGTCGCCGGCGCCCGCCTGTTCGAAAGCACCTTCGGCATGTCCTACGAGACCGCGCTGTGGGCCGGTGCTGCAGCGACCATTGCCTACACCTTCATCGGTGGTTTCCTGGCAGTCAGTTGGACCGACACCGTACAAGCCACGCTGATGATCTTCGCGCTGATCCTTACGCCGATCATCGTGCTGCTGGCCACCGGCGGCGTAGACACCACCTTCCTGGCCATTGAAGCCAAGGACCCGACCAGCTTCGACATGCTGAAAAACACCACCTTCATCGGCGTTATTTCGCTGATGGGCTGGGGCCTGGGCTACTTCGGCCAACCGCACATCCTTGCGCGTTTCATGGCGGCGGACTCGGTGAAATCGATCGCCAAGGCGCGTCGTATTTCCATGACCTGGATGATCCTGTGCCTGGGCGGCACCGTGGCAGTGGGCTTCTTCGGTATCGCTTACTTCTCGGCACACCCGGAAGTAGCAGGCCCGGTGACTGAAAACCCAGAGCGTGTGTTTATCGAACTGGCCAAAATCCTGTTCAACCCATGGGTTGCCGGTGTGTTGCTGTCGGCCATTCTGGCGGCTGTGATGAGCACCCTGAGCTGCCAATTGCTGGTGTGCTCCAGCGCCCTGACCGAAGACTTCTACAAGGCGTTCCTGCGCAAGGGCGCGTCCCAGCTTGAGCTGGTATGGGTCGGTCGCATCATGGTGCTGGTAGTGGCCTTGATCGCCATCGCCATGGCAGCCAACCCGGAAAACCGCGTACTGGGCCTGGTCAGCTACGCCTGGGCCGGTTTCGGTGCAGCCTTCGGCCCTGTGGTACTGATCTCGGTAATCTGGAAACACATGACCCGCAACGGCGCGCTGGCCGGCATCCTGGTCGGCGCAATCACCGTGATCGTGTGGAAGCACTTCGAATTGCTGGGCCTGTACGAAATCATCCCAGGCTTCATCTTCGCCAGCCTGGCGATCTACTTCGTGAGCAAGATGGGCGCACCGACGGTGGGTATGGTCGAGCGTTTTGACGCGGCGGAAAAAGATTACAACTTGAACAAGTAATTCGCTGGGCGTTTAACGCCTGCTGAGCGAACAAGAAAGGCCCACGTCCGAAGGACGCTGGGCCTTTTTTGGGTGGGCTGATTGGTGCAATAGCCGCCGATGCCCGTGGATTCCAGCGGTGCTCACGTAGGACCTTACTTATTTGCCGAGGCAGCGCTCGGCCAGGCGAACGGCTGGTGCAGAATCGGTCGCCCACCCTTCGCAGAGAAACACCGGATGTTCGCTCCTGCCAACCAACCCGCATTTACCCTGGCCCTGGATGGGGCGCCCAGTGACTTCAAGGTGTTCGCGTTCAACGGCACCGAGGCCATCAGCCAGCCTTACCGGTTTGAACTTGAGCTGGTCTGCGAGCAGCCGGATATCGATCTGGAGGGCTTGCTGCATCGCCAGGTGTACTTGGGCTTCGATGATCAGGGGCATGGCGTTCATGGCCTGGTGTATCGGTTAGCCCAGGGCGACTCGGGCCGGCGCTTGACGCGTTACCAACTCAGTCTTGCGCCGCATCTGGCGTACCTGGCGCACAGTAGCCATCAGCGTATTTTTCAGCATAAGACGGTGCCGCAGATTGTTACTCAGGTGCTGGCCGGGCAGGGGATTCACAGTGATCGCTTTGAGTTCCGGTTGAGCGGTGATTACCCGGAGCGTGAATATTGCGTGCAGTTCGGCGAGAGCGACCTGGCGTTCATTCAGCGCCTGTGTGCCGAACTGGGGATTCACTATCACTTCCAGCATTCCCCCGAAGGGCATCTGCTGGTGTTTGGCGATGACCAGACGGTGTTTGCCCAGATGGATCAGCCCACGCCTTACCGGCCAGGTTCGGGAATGGTGGCCGATACCCCTGGGATCAAGCGCTTCACCTTGCAATTGGCGACCCGGACCACGGCGTTGAACCTGCGCGATTACGACTTTCGCAAACCCCATGTCGAGCTGGAAAGCGCAGCCGTCGATGAGTCTTTGCCCAAGCTTGAAGCGCAGCACTACCCCGGCAATTTTTCCGACCGAGCCCATGGCCGATACCTCGCCCAGCGTGGCTTGGAGCGGCACCGCAGCGACTACCGCAGTGCCCATGGCCAGGGCGATGAGCCGGCATTGGCCAGTGGCCGGTTTTTGCAGTTGCGCGAGCACCCCCGCGAGGACTGGAATGATTTGTGGCTGGTGACGCAGGTGCGCCATGAAGGCAAACAGCCTCAGGTGCTGGAGGAGGCGGTTACCGAGGAAGAAGGTGGGGAGCTGCGCCAGGGGTATCGCAACGCATTTGTGGCCGCGCCATGGGAGGCGGTGTTTCGTCCGCCCTTGCCAGAGCAGCCGCGCCCGACGGTGTCGGGGTATCAAAGCGCGGTGGTTACCGGCCCGGTTGACAGTGAGGTCCACTGTGACGAGTACGGCCGGGTCAAGGTGCAACTGGCCTGGGATCGTGTCGGTGAGCACAACGACCATTCCAGTTGCTGGCTGCGGGTAGCCAGCGGCTGGGCCCATGACCGTTATGGCGTGGTGCTGATCCCCCGGGTCGGTATGGAGGTGCTGGTGGGGTTCGTCAATGGCGACATGGACATGCCGCTGGTGGTGGGGTGCCTGCCCAACGCCGCCACGCCAGTGCCCCTCGACCTGCCCGCAGACAAGACCCGCAGTCTCTGGCGTAGCCAGAGCAGCCCTGGCGGTGGTGGCTACAACGAACTGCGTATCGAGGACCGCAAGGGCGCTGAGGAAATCTACCTGCGCGCCCAGCGGGACTGGACCCAGCATGTGTTGCACGACCAGCAGGTACAGGTCGATAACCAGCGTCGCGTGCAGGTGGGCGGCGAGTCGCGCCATGAGCTGCGGGGCGAAGAGCAGCGCATCACCCACGGCAACCGTTTGACGCAGCTCAAGCAGGATGACCATCTGGTGGTTGGCGGTTCGCAGCACATGCGTGCCGGGCAGACCATTGCGTTGGGGGCCGGGCAAAACATCATCATTGATGCGGGTGCCAGCGTGACGATCCAGGCGGGTGGGCAGTCGATCACGTTGTCAGCGGGCGGGATATTCAGCAGTGTGCCGATCCAGCTCGGCAGCGCGCCTGCTCCGACACCTGCACCGTTGATGCCTGGATTGAACGAGACTTTATTGACCGTGGTTCCCGCGCCGTTAAGCCGCGCACAAGTGGTCAGCCTGAAACGCAGCGCGCCGTTCTGCGAAGAATGCGAGCGCTGCAAGAACGGCCAGTGTGACATCGGCGCCCATGCACGGAGTGCGTCCTGATGCCCGCGCCCTTGACGCCCAATGCCTGGCTGGCGCACTACCCGTTGCAGCCAGATGAACAGCTGTACGCCGTGCTGGGCAATGCCAGCGACGCCAAGCCGCTCGCCACCTGGCAAGGCACGGCTGCGGGGAAGATGCCGCGACCGATCTGGGTGGGCACGGCCTACGCTGACTGGGAGGAGGTCATGCCCTACGTTGGCGTCGTTGAGCCGAGCAGTGCTTTTCTCGATTGGATAGCCACCACCCAAGCGTCGGACTGGGGCTGGCTGGCGGTCTCATCCAGCCCGCTGGAGGTGGTGATCGCGCATTTGAAGGGGTTGACCCAGGTGTACTTGCCGGAAAGCCAGCCGGTGTTTTTGCGCTTCTGGGACGGCGCGCACCTTTTGCCGATGTTGCAGTCATTAGGCGACGAGGCGGCGCGCGTGTTGCCGGTGTTCCAGCGCTACCTGGTCAACGGCCAACCGCTGTCGGTGGCGCCCAAATCAGTCACTGCGGCCCCAACCAGCCCGTGGTGGCAGGTACCGGCATCGTTGCTGATGCATATGGCCCAGCAGTCACCGCAGGTGCTGGTCGACAACCTGTTGCAATGGCTCCAGGAACAGCGCCCTGACCTCTACACCGCGTTTACGCCAGCGACCTTGCAGCACAAGGTCGCCTACTTCGTACGCAGCCCGCAAGTCAGCCATGGCGCATTGGCTGATTACCTTGCCTCGCAACTCAGTTGAGCCCCTGGCAATAGCGTGACATCCGTGCCGCCTGCCGTGCGGCCCTGCACCTTTGCGTCGGTAGGAGGTAAACTTCGCCCCCTGCGCAGGAGCAACCATGAATTATCGTCACGCCTTTCACGCCGGCAACCACGCCGATGTCTTCAAACACCTGACCTTGACCCGCCTCATCGCCCTGATGTCGCGCAAGGAACAGCCGTTCGCCTACCTCGACACTCACGCAGGCATTGGCTTGTACGACTTGCAGGGCGACCAGGCCAACCGCACCGGTGAGTACCTGGAAGGCATCGCCCGCCTGTGGGGCGCAAGCGACCTGCCTCCGCTCACCGCCGACTACATGCGCGTGCTGCACGAGATGAACCCGGATGGCCAGTTGCGCTACTACCCGGGCTCGCCGGAACTGGCGCGCCGCCTCACACGGCCCCAGGACCGTGTGCTGCTCAATGAGAAGCACCCGGAAGATGGCGTGCTGCTCAAGGACAACATGAAGGGTGATCGCCGCGTCAAAGTGCATCTGGGCGAGGGCTGGCATGTGCCACGGGCCTTGCTGCCGGTGCCGGAAAAGCGCGGGCTGATGCTGATCGACCCGCCGTTTGAAAAACTCGACGAAATGCAGCGTTGCGCGGCGTCCCTCAAGGAAGCCGTCAGCCGTATGCGCCAGACGGTCGCGGCGATCTGGTACCCGGTGAAAGACCAGCGCATGTTGCGCCGTTTCTACCAGGACCTGGCCGGTACCGGTGCGCCGAAGCTGCTGCGTGTGGAGTTGCTGGTGCATCCGCTGGACACGCCCAACACCCTCACCGGCTCGGGCCTGGCGATTGCCAACCCGCCGTGGGGTCTGGAAGAGGAATTGCGTGAGTTGCTGCCATGGTTGTCCAAGCAACTGGGCCAGACCCAGGGTGGCTGGCAGATGGATTGGCTCATCGCCGAATAACCGATCTCAATCCAAACGCAGGACCCAATGTGGGAGCGGGCTTGCTCGCGAAAGCGGAGTGTCAGTCACTGAATTTGCTGACTGATATACCGCTTTCGCGAGCAAGCCCGCTCCCACATTTTGGTTTGTGTAGCTTCCTAGATCGGGCACGTCACGCCAGTGCCGCCGATCCCACAGTAACCCTGGGGATTCTTCGCCAGGTACTGCTGGTGATACGCCTCGGCGAAGTACACCGTCGGGGCCTCTTCGATTTCCGTGGTGATTTCACCCAGGCCGGCCTTGCTCAGCTCTTGCTGATAAGCCTCGGCACTGGCTTTGGCCGCCGCCAATTGCTCCGGCGTGGTGGCGTAGATCACCGAGCGGTACTGGCTGCCGATGTCGTTGCCCTGGCGCATGCCCTGGGTCGGGTTGTGCAGTTCCCAGAACATCTTCAGCAGGTCTTCGTATTTCACCTTGGCCTGGTCATACACCACCAGCACCACTTCGCTGTGGCCGGTCAGGCCCGAGCAGACTTCTTCGTAAGTCGGGTTAGGCGTGAAGCCGCCGGCGTAGCCGACCACGGTGCTGACCACGCCGTCGCGCTGCCAGAACTTGCGTTCTGCGCCCCAGAAGCAGCCCAGGCCGAAGATCGCAAAGCCGACGTCATCCAGGAACGGGCCCAGCAGTGGGTTGCCGTTGACGAAGTGCGTTTCCGGTAACTTCATCGGGGTTTCACGACCAGGCAACGCTTGTTCTTGAGTAGGCAGCACGTTTTTGTTCACCAGAATTTCCGAGCGCAAGACCATGATCAGTCCTCTCGTCAGGTTGAGTAACAGTAAATTGTCAGACAGCCAGTGTGCCCGAGTGTTACAGCGCTGTCAGGCGATTGGCCCGCGCGGGTAGCGTTTAAGCCTCTGCATCAGCTCGGCACCCGGGATCGGGCGGTCGAACAGGTAGCCCTGGCCCACGTCGCAACGGTGCCGGCGCAGGAACGCCAACTGCTCAGCGGTTTCGATGCCTTCGGCCACGACCTTGAGTTTGAGGTTGTGGGCCATGGCGATCACCGCCGAGGTGATTTCCATGTCGTCCTGGTTGTCCGGGATTTCATGGATAAAGCTGCGATCAATCTTAATGATGTCGATGGGGAATTTTTTCAAGTAGCTCAGCGACGAGTAACCGGTACCGAAGTCGTCCATCGCCAGGGTCAGGCCAAAGCTCTTGAGCTGGTCCAGTTGCAGGCGCGTATCTTCGGTGGCTTCCAGCAGCAAGCCTTCGGTCAGCTCCAGCTCCAGCAGGTTGGCCGGCAGCTGTTCCTCCTTGAGGATGGTGGCAATCGAGGCCACCAGGTCCGGGTCGGAGAATTGCTTGGGCGACAGGTTGATGGCCACCTGCAAGTTGCCCAGGCCTGCGGCCGTCAATTGGCGGCTCATGCGGCAGGCCTGGCGCGCGATCCATTTACCGATGGGGATGATCAGCCCGGTTTCTTCAGCCACGCTGATGAACTGGTCGGGGCGGATCATGCCTTTTTCCGGGTGGTTCCAGCGCAACAGTGCTTCCATGCCCAGCAGGCGACCGCTGCGCAGGCATAGCTTGGGCTGGTAGAACACGTCCAGCTCGTTCTGGGTCAGGGCACGGCGCAGATTGTTTTCCACGAACAGCTTGTAGCTGGCCTCGGCATTCAGGGCTTCGGTGAACACCTGCACCTGGTGTTTACCGTTGGCCTTGGCCTTGTGCAGGGCCAGGCCGGCGTTGCGCATCAAGGTCTGTGGGTCGCGACCATGCAGCGGCGCACAGGCCAGGCCCACGGAGCCGGTGACGCTGATCAATTGGTTGTCGACGAACATCGGCTTGTCGAGGGTGGTCAGCAACTGGCTGGCCACCTGCTGGCCGGTCTCAAGGTCGGCGTCGTCCAACAGCACCGCGAATTCGTTGCTGGCAAAACGCGCCAGGCTGCCGCCGCTGCTCAAGCTGTTGCGCAGGCGGCGCGCCAGGCTGATCAGCAACTTGTCGCCGGTCTGGTGGCCGAGGCTGTCGTTGATGCGCTTGAAGTTGTCGATGTCCACCAACAGCAGGCTGATCGGGCTGTCGCTGTCGCGGGCAAAGCGCTCGTCGAGGTTGCGAATGAACGCGGGGCGATTGCCCAGGTTGGTCAGGTTGTCGGTGTAGGCCAGGCGTTCGATGCGCTGCTGCGCCAGCTTGGTCTGGGTGATGTCTTCGTAGATGCCGATGTAGTGGGTCAACTCGCGGTTGTCGCCATACACTTTGGAAATCGACAGCTGGCCCCAGTAGGGTTCCAGGTTCTTGCGGCGGCTCTTGAACTCGCCTTGCCAGCTGTTGCTTTTGGCCAGGGCCGAGGGCGCGTCGAACAGCAATTCGCTGAGGTTCTCCAGGGCTGGCAGTTGGGCCAGGCGATGGCCGTGGACTTCTTCGGCGCTGTACTGGGTGATCGCGGTGAAGCTGGGGTTGACGTACTCCACCACGCCGTCGCAATTGACCAGCAAGAACGCGTTGGCGCTTTGCTCTACAGCGCGCTGGAACAGGTGCAAGGCGCTGGTGGCAGTGCGGCGGTTGTGGTTGTTGATGACCTGGGCGAACTGGTCTGCCAACTCGCCGGCGAACGCGATTTCATCGGACTGCCAGGCGCGCGGGCTGCCACCTTGTTCCAGGCACAGCACGCCGACCACCTGGCCGTCGACACGGATGCTGGCGTCGAGCATCGCGTGGATGTCCTTGGCGCGCAGGCTTTCAGCCATTTCCCGGGTGCGTGGGTCGCGCATGGCGTGGGTGGCGTCGATGGCGCGGCTGGAGTGCAGGGCTTCCAGGTAATCCGGGAAGCCGCTGGCATCGATGGCTTCAGGCAGGTGGTGTTGTTGATCGGCGCGGTGATAGGCGGAGATCGGTACCAAGTGATGGCCTTCGAGGTTCCAGATGCTGGCGCAGTCGATCTGGTAAATGTCGCAGGCGCTGCGCGTGATCAGTTCAGCGGCTTCTTGCAGGGAATTTGGCGTGGTGTAGCGTTGGCGCGCCAGCAGCAGGATCAGTTCTTGCTGGGCGCGCACTCGCTCCAGATGCTGCAACTGTTCCTGCTGCGCTCGCTGATTGAGCTCCAGGGCAATTTGCAGGCGGCTGTTCTGGTTTTCCAGGTCGACCGTCGGGGCGGGTGCGCTGTTCTCGCTGAACAGCCCCTCGACCACCATCAGGTAGCCGCGCACCAGGTGGCGGTTGTGTTGTTTGTAGGCCTCGCCCATTTCCAGCACGCTCAGCGGGCCGTCATGGGTGTGCAGGGTATAGCGCACCAGATAATGGGGGCTGTGGGCCAGTTGTTGCTGGATCGCATCGTGCAACTGGTAGCGCGCCTGGGGTTCCATCAGGCTGGCGTAGGGCGTGCCGATCAAGGCGCAGAGTTCAACCGCCGGCAGGCCGAACTGGCGTTCGCAATTGGGATCGAGGTAGAGCAGGGCCCAGCTTGCCTCATTAAGCCGCTCGAAACGCAGCATACCGAGGCGCGAAGGCACCGGTAATTGCGTCACTACCTCGGCCGCCATACGGGCGACATCGGGTTGGCTTTTCATGGGGAAACTCGCTTGGGAAAATGCGCACTGCGCTGGGCTCACGCCCTCTTGACTGTCGACTGCGGCAAGGTTGCATCATGCAGGACGCAGTGACAAGAGAGGATGAAGGCTAAGTGCTATAAGCCTGTTATCGGCCGCGCGAGGGATTTCTGTAATTGAGGTGATCGATGGTTCACGCCTGTTCTCTGTAGGAGCGAGGGGGACGCCTAGTTCTTGCTCGCGAAAAACGCCAGGGCACCGCGTTTATCCAGAAGCCCCGCGTCATCGTTGACGATCTTCGCGAGCAAGCTCGCGTCTACAAAAACACAGGCAAAAAAAGCCCCGCCAAGTGGCGGGGTTGAGGTACGAGCGTGGCGCTCGGAAATCGGTGTGGCAAGGACCTTCCCGGTAACAGGAAGGCCCTGCGACTTACAGCAGGATGGTGCGGATGTCGTTCAGCAACTGGCTCAGGCGCTGGGTGAAGCGCGCAGCCGCGGCGCCGTTGATCACGCGGTGATCGTAGGACAGCGACAGTGGCAGCATCAGCTTGGGTTGGAACGCTTTACCGTCCCACACAGGCTGGATGGTGGCCTTGGACACACCCAGGATCGCCACTTCCGGCGCGTTGACGATTGGCGTGAAGCCAGTACCGCCAATGTGGCCGAGGCTGGAGATGGTGAAGCAGGCGCCCTGCATGTCGTCCGGGGTGAGCTTCTTGTCGCGGGCCTTGGCAGCCAGCGCAGCCGCTTCGCCAGCGAGCTGCAGCAGGCTCTTCTGGTCGACGTTCTTGATGACCGGTACCAGCAGGCCATCCGGGGTGTCGACCGCAAAGCCGATGTGCACGTACTTCTTGCGAATGATCGCCTTGCCGCTTGGCGCCAGCGAGCTGTTGAAGTCCGGCAGTTCCTTGAGCAGGTGTGCACAGGCCTTGAGCAGCAGTGGCAGTACGGTCAGCTTCACGCCGGCCTTCTCGGCCACGGCTTTCTGCGCAACGCGGAACGCTTCCAGGTCGGTGATATCGGCCTGGTCGAATTGGGTCACGTGCGGGATGTTCAACCAGCTGGCATGCAGGCCTGCCGCGCCGATTTGCATCAGGCGGGTCATCGGCACTTCTTCGGTTTCGCCGAAGCGGCTGAAGTCCACGGTGCGGATCGGCGGAATGCCCGAACCACCGGTAGCGCCGCCGGCAGCCGGAGCTTCCTTGGCTTTTTGCATCATGGTTTTGACGTAAACCTGCACGTCTTCCTTCAGCACACGGCCGTGCGGGCCGCTGGCTGCAACAGCGCTCAGCTCGACGCCGAATTCACGGGCCAACTGACGCACGGCTGGGCCGGCGTGAACCTTGGCACCGCTTGGCGCAGGTGCAGCCGCCGCAGGGGCTGGCGCAGCTTCGGCTTTTGCGGCCGGCGCAGGGGCAGCAGCGGCAGGTGCCGCTTCAGCCTTGGCCGCCGGAGCAGCAGCCGGTGCTGGTGCGGCGGCTGGCGCAGCACCTTGTACTTTGAGCTTGAGGATGAAGTCACCGGTGCCGACTTCGTCTTCCAGCTTGACCGCGATGCTTTCCACTACGCCGGCAGCCGGCGATGGGATCTCCATGGAGGCCTTGTCGGACTCCAGGGTGATCAGCGACTGGTCGGCTTCGACGGTGTCGCCGACCTTGACCAGCAGCTCGATGATCTTGGCCTTGCCCGACGAGCCGATGTCCGGGACGTGAATGTCCTGGACGGTGGCGGCGGCAGGTGCGGCGGCCGGGGCTGGAGCAGCCTCGGCAGCGGCAGGCTTTTCAGCAGCAGGTGCAGGTGCAGCGGCGGCCGGAGCCGCGGCCGCAGGGGCTGCATCAGCAGCGCCTTCGATTTCCAGTTCCAGCAGTTCGTCGCCTTCTTTCAGGCGGTCGCCCAGCTTCACTTTCAGGCTCTTGACCACGCCGGCCTTGGGAGCAGGGATTTCCATGCTCGCTTTGTCCGACTCCAGGGTCAGGATGCTCTGGTCGGCTTCGACGGTGTCGCCGACCTTCACAAACAGCTCGATTACTTCACCTTCACCGCTGCCGATGTCAGGTACGCGAATGAGTTCGCTCACAGAAAATCTCCTCAGCAGTCCAGTGGGTTGCGTTTTTCCGGGTTGATCCCGAACTTGACGATAGCGTCAGCCACCACCTTAGGTTCGATCTCACCACGGTCAGCCAAGGCTTCCAGGGCTGCCAACACCACGAAGTGACGGTCGACTTCGAAGAAGTGACGCAGCTTCTTGCGGCTGTCACTGCGGCCGAAACCATCGGTGCCCAGGACTTTGAATTCCTTGGACGGGACCCACTGGCGAATTTGTTCAGCAAACAGCTTCATGTAGTCGGTAGAGGCAATGACTGGACCCTTACGGCCGGCCAGGCACTCTTCGACGTAACTCTTGGCTGGCTTCTGGCCAGGGTGCAGACGGTTGCTGCGCTCCACGGCCAGGCCGTCGCGGCGCAGCTCGTTGAAGCTGGTGACGCTCCATACGTCGGCACCGACGTTGAACTCGTCGCGCAGGATCTTCGCCGCTTCACGCACTTCACGCAGGATGGTGCCGGAGCCCATCAGCTGTACGTGGTGCGCCGCTTCCTTGGTGTCTTCTTCGAGCAGGTACATGCCCTTGATGATGCCTTCTTCCACACCGGCCGGCATGGCTGGCTGCTGGTAGGACTCGTTCATCACGGTGATGTAGTAGAAAACGTCCTGCTGCTCTTCGGTCATCTTCTTCATGCCGTCCTGGATGATCACCGCCAGCTCATAGCCGTAGGTTGGATCAAAGGTGCGGCAGTTCGGGATGGTGGCAGCCAGGATGTGGCTGTGACCGTCTTCGTGTTGCAGGCCTTCGCCGTTCAGCGTGGTACGGCCGGCGGTACCGCCGATCAGGAAACCACGGGTGCGGCTGTCGCCAGCGGCCCATGCCAGGTCGCCGATACGCTGGAAGCCGAACATCGAGTAGAAGATGTAGAACGGCAGCATTGGCTGGTTATGGCTGGAGTACGAAGTACCGGCAGCGATGAAGGAGCTCATGGCGCCTGCTTCGTTGATGCCTTCTTCGAGGATCTGGCCCTTCTTGTCTTCCTTGTAGAACATCACCTGGTCTTTATCGACTGGCTCGTAGAGCTGGCCGACGGAGGAGTAGATGCCCAACTGACGGAACATGCCTTCCATACCGAAGGTACGGGCTTCGTCCGGGATGATCGGGACGATGCGCGGGCCGATGTCCTTGTCCTTGACCAGCTGCGCCAGAATACGCACGAAGGCCATGGTGGTGGAGATTTCACGGTCGCCCGAGCCGTCAAGGATAGCCTTGAGGGTGCTCAGGTCTGGCGTCGGTACGCTGAAGCTGTTGGCGCGGCGCTGTGGCACGAAACCGCCCAGTGCACTGCGACGCTCGCTCAGGTAGCGGGCTTCGGCGCTGTTTGGCTCTGGCTTGAAGAACGGCAGGTTCTCCAGCTCTTCGTCCTTGACCGGGATGTCGAAGCGGTCGCGGAACAACTTCAGGCTGTCGACATCGACTTTCTTGGTGTTGTGCGCGGTGTTCTTCGCTTCGCCGGCACCGGTGCCATAACCCTTGATGGTCTTGGCCAGGATGACGGTCGGTTGTTCTTTGTGGTTGACCGCTTCGTGGTACGCCGCGTAGACCTTGTACGGGTCGTGGCCGCCACGGTTGAGCTTCCAGATCTCGTCGTCGGACAGGTCGGCAACCATCGCCTTGAGTTCAGGCGTGTTGAAGAAATGCTCGCGAACGAACGCGCCGTCTTTGGCTTTGTAGTTCTGGTACTCGCCGTCGATGACTTCGTCCATGCGACGCTGCAGGATACCGTCGACGTCCTTGGCCAGCAGTGGGTCCCAGAAGCGGCCCCAGATGACTTTGGTCACGTTCCACTGAGCACCGCGGAACACGCCTTCGAGTTCCTGGATGATCTTGCCATTGCCGCGAACCGGGCCGTCGAGGCGCTGCAGGTTGCAGTTGATGACGAAGATCAGGTTGTCGAGCTTCTCGCGGCCGGCCAGGGAAATGGCACCCAGGGATTCCGGCTCGTCGCACTCGCCGTCGCCGAGGAAGCACCAGACTTTCTGCTTGCCTTCGGGGATGAAACCACGGGCTTCCAGGTACTTCATGAAGCGTGCCTGGTAGATCGCCTGGATTGGGCCCAGACCCATGGAAACGGTCGGGAACTGCCAGAAATCAGGCATCAGCCAAGGGTGCGGGTAGGACGACAGGCCCTGACCGTCGACTTCCTGGCGGAAGTTGTTCATTTGTTCTTCGCTGATGCGACCTTCCATGAACGCACGGGCGTAGACGCCTGGCGAGGTGTGGCCCTGGAAGTAGATCAGGTCGCCGCCGTGTTCGTCGGTCGGGGCCTGGAAGAAGTAGTTGAAGCCGATGTCATACAGGGTTGCGCTGGAAGCGAAGCTGGAGATGTGACCGCCCAGGTCCGAATCTTTCAAGTTCGTGCGCATTACCATCGCCATGGCGTTCCAACGTACCAGCGAGCGAATGCGGCGTTCCATGAACAGGTCGCCAGGCATGCGTGCTTCGTGGGTAACGGGGATGGTGTTGCGGTATGGCGTAGTGATGGCGTAAGGCAGTTGCGAGCCGCTGCGGGTCGCGAGTTCGCCCATACGGGTCATCAGGTAGTGAGCACGGTCTTCGCCTTCTTTGTCGAGAACCGATTCCAGGGCGTCCAGCCATTCCTGGGTTTCGACGGGATCGAGGTCTTGCATGGCTTGCTCCAGGGCGGAAAGGCTACCAGAATCGGTTGCCTGAAGTTTGCGACTGGCCTTGTGGGCAGACGACATAAATTCTTGGATGGCCGAAGGTTGCTTCGGCGTCCTGTAGTTTTACTACAAATCGTCGGCCATTTCAGCCTTTCGAATGTATATACGAGTAGTAAAACTACACAAGACTGAGCGTATGGCTCGGTCTTGCTGGTGAGCATAATCGTTATTGTTGGTCTATTGCGAACAAGAAAAGGTGAAACTTTGATGTTGCCTGCCAAGATTAATTTAATTTCAGCTATTTCTAACCTTTGTTCGACAGTCCTTCACCGAGTATGGCTCTTGCCTTCACAACTACACGCCATTTACACGCCGATCAAGGATAGACCATGAGCCTTCCAACGCTGGCCGAACTGCCGGCCATTCTGTTGCCTTACGCCAACCGGGCCGAGCAGTCATTTCGTGACGCAGTGGCCGCGCTGGATGACGATCATGGCCTTTCTGCGTGGACGCCGCAACGGTGGGCCGACTTCGCCCGCGTGTGCGCCGCCAGTGATTTCGTCATTGAACAGAGTGTTCGTGACCCTTTGATGTTGCTGGAGCTGGCGGCCTGGGGCGAGCTGGACCGCGGCTTTGCGCCCGGCGAGCTGTGCAGCCAGATAGCCGGTGCCGTGCAACAGGCCGAAACAGAAGATGAACTGGGCCGTGCGCTACGCCGCCAACGCACGCGCCAGCAGGTGCGCATCATCTGGCGCGACCTCACACGCCAGGCCGACCTGGTGCAAACCTGTCGCGATCTGTCCGACATGGCCGACGCCTGCATCGACCAGGCCTATCAATGGCTGTACCAGCGCCACTGCGCCCAGTTCGGCACGCCGACCGGCGCACGCAGTGGCGAGGCGCAGCACATGGTCATCCTCGGCATGGGCAAGCTCGGTGCGGTGGAGCTGAACCTGTCGTCGGATATCGACCTGATCTTCGCCTACCCCGAAGGCGGCGAGACGGTGGGCGTGAAGCGCGCCCTGGATAATCAGGAGTTCTTTATTCGCCTGGGTCAAAAACTGATCAAGGCCCTGGACCCGATGACCGTCGACGGTTTTGTCTTCCGCGTCGACATGCGCCTGCGTCCCTACGGTTCGGCCGGCGCCCTGGTGCTCAGCTTCAACGCGCTGGAGCAGTACTACCAGGACCAGGGCCGGGACTGGGAGCGCTACGCCATGATCAAGGCGCGGGTGGTGGCCGGCGACCAGGCGGCTGGCGCGCAACTGCTCGACATGCTGCGCCCGTTTGTCTATCGCCGTTATCTGGACTTCTCGGCCATCGAAGCGCTGCGCACCATGAAGCAACTGATCCAGCAGGAAGTGCGGCGCAAGGGCATGGCCGACAATATCAAGCTGGGCGCGGGCGGCATTCGTGAGGTGGAATTTATCGCCCAGGCATTCCAGCTGATCCATGGCGGCCGCGACCTCAGCCTGCAGCAACGCCCGCTGTTGAACGTGCTGGGCACGCTGGAAGGCCAGGGTTATTTGCCCGCGGCGGTGATCAGCGAGCTGCGCAGCGGTTACGAGTTCCTGCGCTACACCGAACATGCGATCCAGGCGATTGCCGACCGCCAGACGCAAATGCTGCCGGACAGCCCCGAAGACCAGGCACGCATTGCCTTTATGCTGGGCTTTAGTGACTGGGCCGCGTTCCATGAGCGCCTGATGTACTGGCGTGGCCGTGTGGACTGGCACTTTCGCCAAGTGATTGCCGACCCTGATGAAGAAGAGGGCGAAGAAAGCGAATTGGTGGTCGGCGGTGAATGGTTGCCACTGTGGGAGGAATCCCAGGATGACGATGCCGCGTGCCGCCAACTGAGTGAAGGCGGTTTCACCGATGCCCCCAAGGCCCTCAAGGCCTTGGCCAGCCTGCGCGCCAGCCCGCAGTTGCGCGCCATGCAGCGCCTGGGGCGTGAGCGCCTGGATGCGTTCATCCCGCGCCTGCTGGCCCAGGCCGTTGAACATGCCAACCCAGACCTGGTGCTGGAGCGCGTGTTGCCGCTGGTGGAAGCCGTGGCCCGGCGTTCGGCCTACCTGGTGCTGCTGACGGAGAACCCCGACGCCTTGCGCCGCCTGTTGACCTTGTGCGCAGCCAGCCCGTGGATCGCCGAACAGATCACCCGTTTCCCGCTGTTGCTCGATGAATTGCTCAACGAAGGCCGCTTGTTCAAGCCGCCGCTGGCGCCGGAGCTGGCCGCTGAGTTGCGCGAGCGCCTCACGCGCATTCCCGAAGATGACCTTGAGCAGCAGATGGAAGCCTTGCGCCATTTCAAACTGGCGCACCGCCTGCGGGTGGCCGCTTCCGAAATCGCTGGCAGCCTGCCGTTGATGAAGGTCAGCGACTACCTCACCTGGCTGGCCGAAGCCATTCTTGAACAAGTGCTGGCCCTGGCCTGGCGCCAGACCGTCGCCCGCCACGGCTCGCCGCAGCGCCTGGACGGCACCCTGTGCGATCCTGGGTTCATCATTGTCGGTTATGGGAAAGTCGGCGGCATCGAACTGGGGCATGGTTCGGACCTGGACCTGGTGTTTATCCATGACGGCGACCCCCAGGCCGAGACGGACGGTGCCAAGCCGATCGATGGCGCGCAATTCTTTACACGCCTGGGCCAGCGCATCATTCACCTGCTGACCACCCAGACCAACTCTGGGCAGCTGTATGAAGTAGACATGCGCCTGCGACCTTCCGGCGCATCCGGCTTGTTGGTGAGTTCCCTGGGTGCATTTGATCGCTATCAACAAAATGAAGCCTGGACCTGGGAACATCAGGCCCTGATCCGTGCGCGGGTACTGGTGGGCAGCCAGGATGTGGGCCAGGCGTTCGAGCAGGTACGGGCTAACGTGTTGGGGCGTGAGCGGGACTTGGAGAAGCTGCGCCAGGAGGTCAGCGAGATGCGTGCCAAGATGCGTGACAACCTGGGCACCAAGGCCACGACTGCCGGCAGGGGCGCCAATGCCTTCGAGGCCACGGCGCTGTTCGACCTCAAGCAGGACGCCGGAGGTATCGTCGATATTGAATTTATGGTGCAATACGCGGCTTTGGCGTGGTCTGCGCAACATCCATCGTTGCTGCGCTACACCGACAATATCCGCATTTTGGAGGGCCTGGAGCAGGTCGGGCTGATGCCCGCCGCCGATGCCCATTTGCTGCGTGAAGTGTACAAGGCTTATCGCTCAGCCGCGCACCGCCAGGCTTTGCAGAACGAGGCCGGTACGGTAGCCGGGGACCAGTTCGCCGACGAGCGGCGACAGGTGATGCGAATCTGGCAGGCGCTGGGCTTAAATTGAAACTCGACTGATTGGCGACGCCAATTTTTATATGGGATGCGGATTAATGTGGGAGCCGGGCTTGCCCGCGATGCAGGCGCCTCGGTTTATCAGGGATACCGAGGTGATGCGATCGCAGGCAAGCCAGCTCCCACATAAAGATGCTCCCTGGCGCACCGCGATCTACAGTTATTATCGAGGCGGGGAGGCATAGGCCTCCCCGCATCGTTTGTGGAAACTACATGAATATTCTGATCGTTGGGCCCAGTTGGGTCGGTGACATGGTGATGGCACAGACACTGTTTCAGTGCCTGCGCCTGCGCTATCCAGACTGCCAGATCGACGTGCTCGCCCCTGAGTGGAGCCGGCCGATCCTCGAGCGCATGCCAGAGGTGCGTAAGGCCTTGAGCTTCCCGCTCGGCCACGGCGCCCTTGAGTTGGCGACCCGCCGACGTATCGGCAAGTCCATGGCGGGCCAGTACGACCAGGCGATCCTGCTGCCTAACTCGCTGAAATCGGCGCTGGTGCCGTACTTTGCCGGTATCCCCAAGCGCACCGGCTGGCGCGGTGAGTTTCGCTATGTGCTGCTCAATGACGTGCGCACCCTGGATAAAGCCCGTTACCCGTTGATGATCGAACGCTTTATGGCTTTGGCCTACGAGCCGGGCGCTGAACTGCCCAAGCCGTATCCGCGCCCCAGCTTGCAGATCGACCCGGTGACCCGCGACGCGGCGCTGGCCAAGTTCGGCCTGACCCTGGATCGGCCCGTATTGGCCTTGTGCCCGGGCGCCGAATTTGGCGAGTCCAAGCGTTGGCCGTCGGAGCATTACGCCAAAGTCGCCGAAACCAAGATCCGCGAAGGCTGGCAGGTGTGGTTGTTCGGCTCCAAGAACGATCATTCGGTGGGTGAAGACATTCGTCAGCGCTTGATCCCCGGCCTGCGTGAAGAGGCGGTGAACCTCAGTGGCGACACGTCCCTGGCCGAGGCCATCGACCTGTTGTCGTGCGCCGACTCGGTGGTGTCCAACGACTCCGGCCTGATGCATGTGGCGGCGGCGCTGAATCGTCCGCTGGTGGCCGTGTACGGCTCCACATCCCCAGGCTTCACTCCGCCGTTAGCCGACAAGGTCGAAGTGGTGCGCCTGGGCCTGGATTGCAGCCCGTGCTTTGACCGTACTTGCCGCTTCGGCCACTACAACTGCCTGCGCCAGTTGCTGCCCCAGCCGGTAACCGATGCCCTGCAGCGTTTGCAGGGCGACGTGGTCGAGGTTCATTGAGTTGCGGGTTCTGGTAATCAAGACCTCATCCCTGGGCGACGTGATCCATGCCTTGCCGGCCCTCACCGACGCAGCGCGGGCGATTCCCGGCATTCGGTTCGACTGGGTGGTGGAAGAAGGCTTTGCCGAAATCCCCACCTGGCACCCGGCGGTCGACAAGGTGATTCCGGTGGCGATTCGCCGCTGGCGCAAGAACCTCTGGCAAACCATCAAGAGCGGTGAATGGCGGCGCTTCAAGCAGGCGGTGCAGTCGACTAAATACGACCTGGTGATCGACGCCCAGGGCTTGCTCAAAAGCGCCTGGCTGACGCGCTATGTGCGGGCGCCCATCGCTGGCTTCGACAAAGATTCTGCGCGTGAACCCCTGGCTGCGCGCTTTTATTCCCGGCGCCTGGCCGTGGCCCGTGGGCAGCATGCGGTGGAGCGCTTGCGCCAGCTGTTTGCCGTGGCCCTGGGCTACGACCTGCCGCAGCGTCTGGGCGACTACGGCCTGAGCGTCGAAAAACTGCTCGGCCTGCCGCCGAAAAAACCGTTCGTATTGCTGTTGCATGGCACCACCTGGGACACCAAGCACTGGCCCGAAGCCTATTGGCGCGAGCTGGCCGAACGCATGGGCCGCCTGGGCGTGGACGTAAAGCTGCCGTGGGGCAACGCCGCCGAAAAGGCGCGGGCCGAACGCTTGGCCCTGGGCCTGCCCAACGCCGAAGTGTTGCCCAAGCTCAACCTGGCGGGCGTGGCCGGTATATTGGCGAGCGCCCGTGCCTGCGTGGCCGTGGACACCGGCCTTGGTCACTTGGCGGCGGCATTGGACGTGCCGACCATTTCCCTGTTCGGCCCCACCAACCCAGGCCTCACCGGCGCCTACGGCAAGGGCCAGATTCACTTGGCCAGCGACTGGCCGTGTGCGCCTTGCCTGCAAAAACAGTGCACTTATCAACCCACTGCCGACGACCTGCGGCGGTTCGACATCGCCCGCGAGTCGCCCCTGTGCTTCACGCGCTTGAACCCTGAGCGTGTTGCAAGCCGGCTGAGCACGTTGTTACTGGCCGAGGAGCAGCACTGATGCAACTGGCTTTTGTTCTGTACAAGTACTTCCCTTTCGGTGGCCTGCAGCGCGACTTCATGCGCATCGCCCTGGAATGCCAGCAGCGCGGCCACGCCATTCGGGTGTACACCCTGATCTGGGAAGGTGATATCCCGCCAGGCTTTGAAGTGCTGGTGGCGCCGGTCAAGGCCTTGGTCAACCACCGTCGCAACGAAAAGCTCTACGCCTGGATCCAGGCCGACCTGGCCAAGCGCCCAGTGGACCGCGTGGTGGGCTTCAACAAGATGCCGGGGCTGGATCTGTACTTTGCCGCCGACGGTGTGTTCGAGGACAAGGCCCAGACCCTGCGCAACCCGATGTATCGCTGGTTCGGGCGCTACAAGCACTTTGCCGAATACGAGCGCGCCGTGTTCGATAAAAACGCCAAGACGCAGATCATGGTGTTGTCTGAGCACCAGCAGCAGCTGTTTACCCAGTATTACGGCACCCAGGCCGAGCGTTTTCACCTGTTGCCACCGGGTATTGCCCGCGACCGCCGCGCCCCGCCGAACGCCGCCGAAATCCGCGCCGAGTTCCGCGCTGAATTCGGCTTGGCCGAGGATGATCTGCTGTTGGTGCAGATCGGTTCGGGGTTCAAGACCAAGGGCGTCGACCGCAGCCTCAAGGCGCTGGCTGCTCTGCCTTCGCGGCTGAAGAAACGCACCCGGCTATTTGTAATCGGCCAGGACGACCCCAAAGTATTCCAATTGCAGAGCGCGGCGCTGGGCCTGGGCGATCAGGTGCAGTTCTTCAAGGGCCGCAATGATATTCCGCGTTTCCTGCTGGGGGCGGACCTGTTGATTCACCCTGCGTACAACGAGGCGGCCGGCATGGTGCTGGTCGAAGCGGTGGTCGCCGGCCTCCCTGTACTGGTGAGCCAGGTGTGCGGCTACGCGTTCTACATCGACAAGGCCCAGAGCGGCCGGGTGTTGGACGAGCCGTTCGAGCAATCCCAGCTCAACCAGTATTTGGTCGATATGCTCGACGACCCACAAGCGCGTGCGACCTGGAGTCGCAATGGTCTGGCCTTCGCCGAGACGGCCGACCTCTTTAGCATGCCGCAGTACGCTGCGGACCTGATTCTGGCGGAGCCAAACCGATGAAGTTGATTCTAGCCGAACCCTTCAAGACCCTCTGGGCCGGACGCGATGCGTTCGCCGAGGTCGAGAAGCTGGAAGGCCAGGTGTTCCGCGAGCTGGCCGCTCGCCGTACGTTGCGTACGGTGGTCGAGGGCCAGCCTTATTTTGTGAAGATCCACCGTGGGATCGGCTGGGGCGAAATCCTCAAGAACCTGGTCACCGCCAAATTACCGGTGTTGGGCGCGGGCCAGGAGTGGGTGGCGATCCAGCGCTTGCAGGCGCTTGGCGTACCGACCATGACCGCCGTGGCGTTCGGTGAAAAAGGCAGCAACCCGGCCGACCAGCATTCGTTCATCATCACCCAGGAACTGACCCCCATCATCAGCCTGGAAGACCTGACCCTGGACTGGGTCAAGCAACCGCCCGTGCCGGCCATCAAGCATGCCTTGACCCTTGAGCTGGCGCGTACCGTGGGCGCGATGCACCGCGGCGGCGTCAACCACCGTGACTGCTACCTGTGCCATTTCCTGCTGCACACCGACCGGCCTATCAGCGTCGACAACCTCAAGCTGTCGGTGATCGACCTGCACCGTGCCCAGGTACGTGCGACGATCCCCGTGCGTTGGCGCAACAAAGACCTGGCCGGCCTGTATTACTCCGCGTTGGAGATCGGCTTGACCCAGCGCGACAAGCTGCGTTTTCTCAAGGCCTACTTCCAGCAGCCGCTGCGCCAGATCCTGGCAGAGCAAACCGCGCTGTTGTCTGCGCTGGAACGCATGGCAGCAAAGCTGTATGCGCGTAAACAGCGATACGGGGATGCGATCTGATGGCGGGTTGGAATCTGGAACCTGCCTACGCCGCCCTGGCGGATGACTTTGGAAGCCTGGACGCGGTGTTCGCCCTGCAAGGCGAGCGGCTGACCCGCGACCCGTTGTCGGAAGTGATCCGGGTGGAGCGTGGCGGGGTCAATTATTACGTCAAGCGCTACGTAGGTGCCGGCAAGGGCCTGCGTCGTTACCTGGGCAGGCCGCGGGTGAAGTCCGAATGGCAGAACCTCAAGCGCTTCGCCAAGTGGGGCATCCCTACCGCCGACGTGGTGGCCTGGGGCCTGGACCGCAAGGGCCTGGCCTATAACCGTGGCGCCATGATCACCCGCGAACTGCCCAAGACCGAAGATCTGTCGGTGCTGGCCGAGCGTCACGATGAGCGCCTCAAAGACCCCCGGTGGGTCGATGGCATCAGCCGCCAGCTCGCCGAATACACGCGCACCATGCACGATCACCGCTTCACCCATAACGACTTGAAGTGGCGCAATCTGCTGGTGGACGACCAACGCACCCTGTACCTGATCGACTGCCCCAACGGTGATTTCTGGCGCGGTTTCTGGCTCAAGTACCGCATCACCAAAGACCTGGCCTGCCTGGACAAAGTCGCCAAGTATCACTTGTCGGCCACCCAGCGCCTGCGCTTCTACCTGCAATATCGTCAGCGCGCGCACCTGACCGCGTCGGACAAACAGCGAATTCGCCATGTGGTGAAGTTTTTCGAGGGACGCGAATGAGTGACTTCCTGGCGGCCGAAGACCGCGCTCTGCTTGAGCGCAACGGCCTGGCGACCTTCGACGCGCTGTGGGCCAAGCAACTGGATGCAGTGGACGAGCCGAACACCAGCGGCGACGGTTGGAGCAGTGTGTATCGCCTGGAGCTTGAGGGGCAGGGTTACTACCTCAAGCGCCAGAGCAACTACCTCACGCGCACCTTGCACCGCCCGTTCGGCGAGCCGAGTTTTGCCCGCGAGTTTCGCAACATCAGCCTGTATCGAAAGCTCGGTATACCGGCCCTGCAAGCGGCGTTCTTCGGTGAACGCAAGGTCAAGGGCGAGCGCCGGGCGATGCTGCTCACCCGTGCGCTGGATGGCTGGAATGACCTGGACTCGTTGCTGGAGCAGTGGTCGCAATTGAGCGCAGCCCAGCACAGTGCGATCCTGTTGGCGTGCGGCAAGCTGGCGCGTCATCTGCACAGCGTCGGGCAAGTGCATGGCTGTTTTTACCCCAAGCATATTTTCCTGCAGCCTGCCGGTGAGGGTTATGCCGCGCAGTTGATCGACCTGGAGAAAACCCGCCCGCTGCTGTTTGGCTGGCGTGACCGGGTCAAGGACCTGGAACCGCTGCTGCGCCGCGCGCCGCAATGGTCGGACGCGCAGGTGCGCCAATTGCTGGCGGCGTACCTTGAGCAGTCCGAGGACAGTGCCCTGGTGTCCACTTGGCACCAGCGCCTGACCGCGCGCCGCAGCCATAAGGAGAACCGCTGATGCGTTTATCCGAGCTGAAAACGGCTGGGCGTACCCCCGGCCTGCCCCTGACCCTCGACCTGGCGGATGCCGCCGGCCCTGGGCAATTGCAATTGCTGAGCCTTTTGCGGGTGTTGCCGGGGCAGCGCTATGTGGGCGCCGCCGTGTGGCGGGGTCGCCCGGTGTTGGCCAAGTTGTTGGTGGGCAACAAGGCGGCGCGGCATTTTCAGCGTGAGCTTACGGGGGTGCGCCTGTTGGCTGAGCAGGGCCTGACCACGCCGTTGCTGCTGGCCGATGGCTTGCAGGACGGCGAGGGCGGTTGGCTGCTGTTTGAATTTATCGAGGGGGCCCAAAGCCTGTCCGACGCTTGGCTCGCCGTCGAAAACCTGCCGCCGTTGGCGGACGAACAAACCGCTGTGCTCGCCGAAGCGCTGGGCGCGATTGCCCAGATGCATGCCAAGGGCCTGTGGCAAGAAGACCTGCACCTGGACAACCTGCTGCGCAAGGATGGCAAGCTGTATTTGATCGATGGCGCCGGTATTCGTGTCGAAGAGGCAAGCAAGCCGTTGTCGCGCAATCGAGTGCTGGAGAACCTCGGTGTGTTCTTCGCCCAACTGCCCAAGAACCTCGAGCCCTTTACCGAAGAGTTGCTGGTGTATTACTTGCTGGCCAACGGCGAACACGCCTTGCCAATGCAAGCCTTGGAAAAGCAGGTGCGTAAAGTCAGCGCCTGGCGTTTGAGAGACTACCTGGACAAGACCGGCCGCGAATGCACGCTGTTCAGCGTGGTGCGCGGCGCTTTTGGCTTGCGTGCGATCCGCCGCGAAGAAGAAGCCGCCATGGTGCCGGTGCTGGAGCAGGCCGATGCGTTGCTCGACCAGGGTCACCTGTACAAGACCGGTGGCGCGGCGAGCGTGGCCAAGGTCGACGTGGCTGGCCGGCCGCTGGTTATCAAACGCTACAACATCAAGGGCTTTGCCCATTGGCTCAAGCGCTTCTGGCGCCCGAGCCGCGCCTGGCACTCCTGGCGCGAAGGCAACCGCCTGGCCTTCCTGGGCTTCGCCACGCCCAAGCCGCTGGCGGTGCTGGAGAAACGGTTCCTGTGGTTGCGCAGCCGTGCCTACCTGGTCACCGAATACCTGCCTGGGCCAGACATCATCGAGCGCTTTGCGCCGTATGTTGAAAGCGGCGATGCGCCCGAGAGCGAATTGCAGGCGCTGGACCAGTTGTTTGCCGAGCTGATCCGCGAGCGCATCAGCCATGGGGATTTCAAGGGCCATAACCTGTTCTGGAGCGACGGGCGCTGGGCGATGATTGACCTGGATGCGATGTGCCAGCACGGTTCGCTGTCCAGCTTCGCCCCTGCGTATGCCAAAGACCGTGCGCGATTTATGCGTAACTGGCCGCAGGGCAGTGCGCTGTACCAGGTGATTGACCAGCGCTTGCCCAAAGAGGCGGGTGTCGGCAGTTAAATCTATCGCGGGCAAGCCCGCTCCCACACTTGATCTGTGAACGCGGTCAAAATGTGGGAGCGGGCTTGCCCGCGATGGCGCCCGTCCAGGCGCTGCATTCAGAACTGGTACTGCGCCCCAGCCCCCGCATACCACGAGCGCCCCGGCGCCGCTTCGTAGTAGCGGTTATTGCCATCCCCCACAATCACCGACCCCACGTACTGACGATCCAGCAGATTATCCAGGCGCAGGGTCTGGTGAAAGGTCCAGTGCTCTACCTTCTGCTCAAACCGTGCGCGCCAGTTGAAGACGCTGTAGGCCGGCGCGGCGTGTTGTTGGTTGGTGTCTTCTACGTAGACCTTGCTGCGGTACATGCCTTCGATGGCGGTGCTGACCCAGTCCCGTGGTTTCCAGTTCAGTTCGGCGAACAGGGTGGTTTGTGGCACGCCGGGGAGGTAGTTGCCCTTGTCGATGGTTTTCCCATTATTGACGAAGTCGCTGTCGTATTGAGCTTGCAGGCGGGTGTAGGCGAGGCTGGTGCTCCAGTGGTCGTTGAGTTGGCTTTCCAGGCCTAGTTCGAAGCCGCGGCGCAAAGTGCGGCCGGCGTTTTGGTAGGTAGAGCGCCCGCCGTCTGATCGCGCTATCACTAACTCGTTGTCCGTGGTGATCTGGAATAGAGCAGCATTAATGCGGGTGTCCTGGCCGATGCGCGCCTTCACGCCAACCTCATACTGCTTGCTGACAGACGGCTTGAGGTTGAAGTTAAAACCGTTCGAAGTGTTTGAGTAAGCTGACTCAGCTTGAGTCGGCGTTTCAAAACCTTTGCCTGCGCTTACATAGGCGTGCAGGTCGGGAGTAAAGGCGTACATGGCGCTGATCGACGGGGTGTTCTTCTGGTGAGTCTTACTGCCGCTGTCGTCGCCATCGCTGATGAAGTGGTCGTCAACGTCCATCTTCATAGTGCTGTGACGCAAGCCGGCTTGCAGAGTCCAGTCGCCCAGCAACCAGTTGGCCTGTACGAAAGGGTCGAGGCTGGTGGCGGTGTCGATTTCATCACGACCCAGGACACCTTTGACGCCGTGTATGCCGTTGACGGTATTTGAGTAGCCCTGGCGATCATCCTGGCTGCGGTCGTAGTCGAGACCGGTGATCAAGGTCAGATCTCCAGGTGCGCTGGTAATGGGTTGCAGCCAATGGACGGAGCCACCGTAGAACGTTCGGTCGAAGTCCACTACGCCGCCGCGTTTGTCCGAGGCGCTGCCGCCTGGTATCGACAGGTACTGAATCACACTACGGCGCCCAGTGTAGGCATTGACCTGCAAGGTGGCGCCACCGAAATACCGCTCGTAATTCATCCCCAATTGCTGATGATCGATACTTTTACGCG
Organism: Pseudomonas sp. BTN1; assembly: GCF_001907715.1. Lineage (NCBI taxonomy): Bacteria > Pseudomonadati > Pseudomonadota > Gammaproteobacteria > Pseudomonadales > Pseudomonadaceae > Pseudomonas > Pseudomonas sp. BTN1. The sequence goes on from NZ_MPBM01000009.1 coordinate 176,413, forward strand.
TGTTGTATTGCAACGCAGCTGTGTCTACCGAGCGAGGGTCTGCCTTATATGCATCCCATTTCTGCCCCAGCGGATCCTGCGTACCGTTCTGCTCCAGGCTGCTGTAGATCAGCGCCAGCTTGCTGTCGTCATCGGGCTGGAAATTGAGCTTGGCGAAGGTCTGGTCGCGGCGCGCGCTGCTGTGATCGCGGTAGCCGTTGGTGTCCATGCGCGAGGCGTCGAGCACAAACCCGGCGCCATTCGCCGCGCCCTCGGCGCTCAGGTGGTTCTTGTTCAGCCCGTCGCTGCCCACCAGGGTTTCGGCGCCGATGCGCGGCGGGCCCTCGCCGTCGCGGGAGAACATCTGGATCACGCCCCCGGCGTTACTGCCATACAGCGTCGCCGCCGGGCCGCGCAACACTTCGATGCGCTCGGCGGTGTCGAGGTTGAAGGTGGCGGCCTGGCCCTGACCGTCCGGGGTACTGGCGGGAATGCCGTCGGCGATCAGCTTGATGCCGCGCACGCCGAATGCTGAACGGGCGCCGAAGCCGCGGGAAGAAATTTGCAGGTCCTGCGCATAGTTCTGGCGGTTCTGCACCACCAGGCCGGGCACGCGGGACAGGGCTTCGGAGGCGTTGATGCCGAGTTGGCCGTCACTGATCTGTTCGCGGCTGATGCCGTCCACGGAGTAGGGCAAATCAAACGTTGGGCTGGCGCTGCGCGAACCGGTGACCACGCTGGGGTCAAGTATCAGTGGCGAGTCCTCGCCTTGCGCTGTGGTGCTCAAGGCCAGCAGGCCAGGCAGCAAGAGGGAAAAGCGAGCGTGCGTTTTTTTCATGAGGCAGCCAGAGTCTCGGGCACGCATAGTGAAGGCGCGCAAAAAGTGCGCAAGTGTAAACAGTCAGGTAAGTTTTACCATTTCGGATTTTTCCCACGCAATGTGGCGGTGCTTCTCGGATGAATGAGCCAATCTCTCGGTGCTAGCGTGGCTGACCGTTTGCGAGGCTCGGATATGAAAAGAAAAAGAATGGCTGCACTGGGTATAAGTGTCGTTGCGCTGTTATTAAGCGGTTGTGGAACCGTTAATAGCGTCATGCGCAAAGAGGGCGACACGGCGCGTGAGCTCAGGCTCGTAAAAACCTATTGCCAATCCATTCCCCGCGCTTACAGCGGCGTGGCGTTTGATTTCTGCATGCTGCACGCGGCCCCGGACCCCACCGGGTTCCTCATACCCTTCGTGCTCGTAGATATTGCGGTGTCCGCGGTTGCCGATACGGTGGTTTTGCCCTATACGATTTATCGACAATCGGCCGACGGTAATATCAGCATCTATTGGCGTCCAGGCCGTTCATAAGCCTATGGGTATAAAAGCACCTGCCCAGCCCATTTACTGGGCGAAAGGAGTAGTCCGTGAGTCGTGGTTTCAAAGTACTGCTGGTTTCAACCTTGTTAATGGCCTCCGGTTGCGGAACGATCAATACCGTCTTGCGTCCGGATGCCGTGGCCAGCCAGAATCTCAAGGAGTCGCGCAGCCACTGCGAAAACGTGCCGCGTATCTACAGTGGGGTGATCTACGGCTTTTGTACCCTCAATGGCGAGCCCGCACCGGACAAAAGCCTGAAGGACCAAAGCCTGCTGGATCGCCAAGGCAATGCCTTCCCGATCATCGCGATTGAATTTGTCGCCTCTGGTGTCATGGACACCCTGATGCTGCCTTACACGATCTACCGCCAGAACAAGGACGGCAGCATCGAGATCTTCCGCTAGCCCCTCTCGGCGCTTGCCGCTAACAGCTTCCCTCTGCTTTTAAGCTATAATCCCGCCCTTTAGCTGTTTCTCGCCCAGGCGAGAGGCACACTTTTTTCAGGCGCGATGCGCCTGCATGCAGACTAAAAGAGGCTAGACCCCAGTGGCATTGACGATTCTTGGCCTGTCCGGCGCCCTTAGCCATGATCCTTCCGCAGCCCTGTATATCGACGGCAAGCTGATTGCGGCCGCCGAAGAAGAGCGCTTCGTACGCGACAAACATGCAAAGAACCGCATGCCCTACGAGTCGGCGAAGTTCTGTCTTGAGCAGGCTGGCATTAAGCCTTCGGACGTTGACGTGGTGGCGATCCCGTTCGCCCCGATCAGCCTGTTCGGCGAGGCGCGCTGGCACTACGCCAAGCGTTACTGGTACGCCCCGGACCGCGCCCTCGACGCGATCCTGATGGGCAACCGTCGTTACAAACGCTATCGCAACAAGATCGTCTGGTGCCTGGAGCAACTGGGCTTCGATCCTAAGAAAATCAAGATCGAGCCGGTTGAACACCACCTGGCTCACGCCTCCAGCGCCTACCACTGCTCGGGCTTCCAAGAAAAAACCGCGATCCTGGGCATCGATGGCAAGGGCGAGTACGCCACCACCTTCTTCGGCTACGGCGAAAACGGCAAGATCCACAAGATCAAGGAATTCTACGATCCGGACTCCCTCGGCGGCCTGTACGGCGCAATCACCGAGTTCCTCGGTTTCGAGATGCTCGACGGTGAGTTCAAGGTCATGGGCATGGCGCCGTACGGCGATGCCAGCAAGTACGATTTCTCGCGCCTGGCCTCCTTTGAAAACGGCGAGCTGGTGATCAACACCGACTACGCCAATGTCATCGGCCTGCGCCGCTACAAAGAGAAGGGCAAGGGTTTCTACTTCTCGCCGAAACTGATCGAGTGGCTGGGGCCGAAACGCGAAGGCGACATCGCCGACGAGCCGTACATCCACTACGCGGCCAGCATGCAGGCGCTGTTCGAGAAACTGGCCTTGCAGATGATCGACCACTACCTGGGCGACATCCTCAAGGACACCGGCAAGCTGGCCTTCGCCGGCGGCTGTGCGCTGAACGTCAAGCTGAACCAGAAGATCATTGCCCGTGACGACGTCAAAGAGCTGTTCGTACAGCCGGCTTCCGGCGATGCCGGCACCGCCGTCGGTGCGGCGGCCTACGTGTCCCATGCTCGTGGTGTACCGGTCGAGAAGATGGAACACGTCTACCTTGGCCCGTCCTACAGCAACGAAGACGTGATTGCCGCGTGCGCCAAGCACGAGAGCAAGCCGAACTGGCGCAAGATCGAGAACATGCCTAAGCGCATTGCCAAGATCATGGTCGACGGCAATCCGGTAGCCTGGTTCCAGGGCCGCATGGAGTTTGGCCCGCGTGCGTTGGGCGGTCGTTCGATCATCGGTTGCCCAAGTGCAACCGGCGTGGCGGATCGCATCAACCACCAGATCAAGTTCCGCGAGCGCTGGAGGCCTTTCTGCCCGTCGATGCTCGACACCGTGGCCCCACAGATGATCAAGGTCGATCACCCGGCGCCGTTCATGACCTTCACCTTTGAAGTCGCCGAAGAGTGGAAGACCCGTGTACCGGAAGTGGTGCACGAAGACGGTACTTCCCGTGCCCAGGTGCTCAAGCGCGAATACAACCCGCGCTACTACGACATGATGAAAGAGCTGGAAGTGCTGACCGGTAACGGCGTGTCCCTGAACACCTCGCTCAACCGTCGTGGCGAAGCGATGATCTGCTCGCCGACCGACGCGCTGAACATGTTCTTCGGCTCGGACCTGCAGTACCTGATCATGGAAGACATCCTGGTGGTCAAGGACGGCGTGGACCCTTATGACGCCGTGGTTTAAATGCTGAACCGCTTCCAGGGCTGGCGTGAACGTGGCTGGGCGCCTGTCGAGGCCGAGGTTTACGCCCAGGCCTGGCAGCGTTACGGCGGCAGCGTGGCGACCCATCCCCAGGTGATCGAGCGGCTGGCCGGCCTGGCGCAGATACCCGTGCGCTACCTGGGCTGGGAGCAAGGTGGTGAGTTCAAGGGGGCGATCGCCACCTGGGGGCGCGACCTGGCGCTGTCCAAGGACGTGCTCAAGCGCAGCGGCAAGAAAGGCCTGTTTGACCTGGGCAACGCCGAGATCATCCTGCCGATTGCCGCCGATGCGCAGGTACCGTTACGGCACTGTGCGCGCTACCTCTCGGCGCTGAACGAGGGGCGCGTGAGCACCCTCAAGCCTCAGGCCGAGCAATTGGCCATGGCGCGTACGCCCGAAGACCTGTCGAAGAAGTTTCGCTATAACCAGCGGCGTGAACTGCGCCTGTTGGAAGAGGCGGGCGGCGTGGTACGGGCGGTCAGTGAGTTTTCCAGCGTAGAACTGGCGGCGATTTATTGCGACCTGTTCCAGCGTCGTTGGGGCTTCCCGGCGGCGGGCGCGGCGCGTCTGGCCGAGGTGCTGGAGTTGCTCAAGGAATTCCTGTTCGGCTCGGTGCTGTTTCTGAACGACGCGCCGATTGCAGTGCAATTGGTGTATCAGGTGCAGTCCAACGAGTGGTTCAGCGCCGAGTATGTCAACGGCGGCGTCGACCCTGAAACCCGTGCATTCAGCCCTGGCAGTGTGCTGAGTTTCCTCAATACCCAAAGTGCCTGGGAACAGGCGCGGGCGGCGAACAAGTCACTGCGCTTCTCCTTCGGGCGTTCCGACCGTGAATACAAGGAACGCTGGTGCAACCCGGTGCCGGTGTTCAGCGTATGAGCCGCAAACAGCAACTGCTCAAGCGCCATCGGCGTAACAAACGTATTGCGCTGCTGATCGGCGTGCTGGTGTTGGTCGCGACCGGCGTACTGGTTGCCTGGTGGTTGCCGCTGATCCTTGCGGTGCTGTTGTGGGCCGCCCATGAGGCCTGGTTTGCCGATCACCTGTTTTACTCGCCCAAAGACAGCTATGAGTACGCGTTCCCGGCCGGCAGCGAACAACCCGGCTTGCGCCTGGAGGCGGGCCGACTGTTGCTGGATGCGCCGTTGGCGGCGGAGGAAACCCTGATCGTCGGCATTGAGTTGAAAAGTACCTGGCTGGGGCGTTTCTTCGACCCTGCGGTAGACCTGTTGGGCCTGGCAAGCCCGGACCGGCAAACCTTCGAACGCGGCGTCGCTGGGCGGCGTTATCTGAACCTGACCGGCGCCGCCGAAGACTTGGCGGCGGGCAAGCTCCACTTGCGCGGGCGTTTTTGCCGGATCAAGGGGCAGCCGACGCTGTGGCGCTTTCGCCAGCCCGACTATCGCCAGCAACGTGTGATGGTGATCGCGCCCCATGCCGACGATGCCGAGCTGGCTGCGTTCAGCCTTTACAGCCAGGCGACTGAAAGCTGGATCGTCACGCTGACCGCCGGTGAAATCGAAGCCGAGCATTATCAGCACATGGGCCTGCCCAAGGCTGAAGCTGCGCGCCTCAAGGGCCGTTTGCGCGCCTGGGACAGCGTCGCCGTGCCCCGCTGGGCGGGCGTGCCCGAGGCGCAGTGCGTGCAATTGGGCTACTTTTGCATGCAGTTGCAAGCCATGCAGGTCGCGCCGGATCAGCCTCAAGCCTCGCGCGAAGCCGATTTGGCCGATACGCGGCTGTTTCGCCAGTTCAATGGTTTTGCCCTGCCTGGCGATGCTGATGGCGCGCCGACTTGGCACAACCTGATCGCCGATCTGCGGGCGCTGCTGCTCAAGGCGCGGCCCCAGGTCATCGTGTTGCCCACGCCGTTGCTGGACCCCCACGCCGACCATATCTGCGCCCATGCGGCAGTGCTGGAAGCCTTGCAGGGCCTGGCGTGGCAGCCCGACACATTGCTCGGCTACGCCAATCACCTGCATGATAACGACCGTTGGCCCATGGGCGATTCCGGCGCTGGCGTAGCATTGCCGCCGCGTTTCGATGGCGCTGTGGAGCTGGTGCCGTGCAGTTTCGCCCTCGCCTTGAGCCAGCAGCAGGACAAGGCCATGGCCCTGGGCATGATGCACGACCTGCAGCCGCCAGCGCCGTTCAAGCGTCGAGTGCGTAGGTGGTTGCAGCAACTGCTGGCGGGCCGTAGTCCATCGCCCTATGGCGAGAACGAATTCTTTCGCAAGGCCGTGCGCCGCCACGAGCTGTTGTGGGTCCTGAAGCAGGACTGAGAGCCGATTGAAGGCGGGCCGTTATGCGCCTGCCGCCCTTTTTACCGGGCTGCGTGCCCGTAGCCAGATCGCTGCATGGAGAGTTATGAAGCCTCGTTTCAAGGTTTTGCAGTTACAGCCGGACTACAACGTCAAGACCCATGACTTCGCGGACTTGGGTGAGCAAATCGTCAAATCCCTGCCGGCTGAGCGTTTCGAGGTGACCTCCGGATTTCTCAGTGGGCGCCCGCTGCCCGGCCAGCCCCTGAGCGTGGCCGAGCACTCCCACTATTTCGAGCTGCCGGAGAAGTCTCTCAAGGGTATTCGCTTTGGCGCCATGTGGCAGATCTACAAATACTGCCGTGAGCAGAAGTTCGACGTGGTCATCTGTAACCGGTTCAAGTCGGTGAACATGATGCTGTCGCTCAACCGCTGGTTGAAGATCCCGCTGTGCATCGGCATCTCCCACGGCTTTGGCGAGTACGCCCGTGGTTACCGTCGACGTCAGACCCAGCGCTGGGTCAGCCCGGCGTGGCGCTTTGTCGGTGTGTCCGAAGCGGTCAAGGACTACCTGGTAGACCTCAACTGCGGCTTCACCCGTGAGAACACCACCTACGTCACCAACGCGATCGACATTCCCCAGGCAGAGGCTTTGCAGCTGTCCCGTGAAGACGCACGCAAGGCCTTGTCCCTGCCCATGGATGCACGGATGATTGGTGCCCTGGGCCGCCTCGTGCCGATCAAGGGTCATACCCATCTGCTGCAAGCCTTCGCCACGCTCAAGGACAAATACCCTGAGGCGCAGGTGGGCATCATTGGTTCCGGCCGTGCCGAAGCCGACCTGCGCGCCGACATCGAGCGCCTGGGCCTGACCGGCCGTGCGCACTTGCTGGGTTTTCGCGAAGACGGCATGAAGTACGTGCGTGGCTTCGATATCTGGACCATGCCGTCGCTGTTCGAAGGTCTGGGCCTGGCCTTGCTGGAAGGCATGAGCGGCCATCTGCCGGTGATTGCCTCCAACGGCCCGGCGATGCTGCCGCTGGTGCAGGGCGCGGGCGGCTTGTCCCACGACCCGGGCAATGTCGAACAACTGGCTGCGGCCCTGGATACTTACCTGGCCTTGAGCGATGAACAATTGCGCGCCAAGGGGGAGGAGGTGTTCCGCTATCTGGAGGCCAACCACACCCTCGACGAGTTCAAGCACAAGTACCTGACCCTGATTGAAAACGGTTTGCGTGAAGTAGGTAGAGCATGAATCAGCCACAACCCCTGGTCTCGGTGATCATCGCTTCCTACAACCATGGCCAGTACATCGAGCAAAGTATTCTTAGTGTGCTGGGGCAGACCTACCCCAATATCGAGCTGTTGGTGGTCGACGACGGCTCCAAGGATGACAGCGTCGAACGCATCCAGCGCTTGCAGGCCGAGCACGGCTTTGATTTCCAGGTGCAGCAGAATCAAGGGCTCAGCGCCACCTTGAACGGTGCGATTGCTCGCGCCAAGGGCAGCCTGATCGCACCGTTCGGCTCGGATGACATCATGTTGCCGGACCGTATTGCCACCCAGGTGGCGTATATGGACGGCAAGCCGAAGGTGGGCATGTGTGCTGGCAATATCGAGCTGATCGACGGGGATGGCAACCTGCACCCGGAGAAGAAACAGCGTCGCGACGTGCCGTTTCGCTGTCTGGATTTCGACGACCTGTTCCTGGACCGCAAACCGTTTCCACCGGCGCCGACCATGCTGATACGTCGCGAAGTGCTGGAGGAGGTCGGTGGTTTCGACCCACAGATTCCCCTGGAAGACTTGCTGATCCAACTGAAGATCACGGCGGCGGGCTATACCATCGACGCCCTTGACGTGGTGATGGCCAAGTATCGCCAGCACGCTAACAACACGTACAAGAACCACCGCTACATGATCCAGAACATCCTCAAGACCTACGCGAAGTTCAGCGAGCACCCGGCCTATGACGCGGTTCGCTACAACTTCCTGAACTCGATGTTCCTCAAGACCGCCGACCGCGACCGCCCGTTGGCGCGGGAGATTCTCAAGCAGATCCCTTTGAAGTTCTGGGGGCGCAAGACCTTGCGGGGGCTGGTGCGGTTGTATCTGGCGCCGCTCAAGAAGAGCTGAACCGGCACCGCACCCTGTAGGAGCGAGCAAGCTCGCTCCTACAGGTGTTTATAGGCTTTGGACCTGCTCGCGGATTTTCGCAGTGGCGGTTGGGCTTGCCACCGAGGCGTAACCTTTGAGCAGTTGTTCGAAGTGCGTTTCGAACAGCCAGCTGCGGTCCTGCGGATAACGCTGCATGTGGCGCAGGTTACGTTGGCGCAGAGCGTGACGCAGTGAAGACGGGTAGATGCGCAGGTCAGCCACGTCGATCAGGGCAAACTCACCGTCGTCCATCAACAACACGTTACCCAGGTGCAGCGAGCGGAAGTACACGCCGCGCTCGTGCAGTTGCGCCATGAACCGGCCAAAGCGCTCCACCAGTGACTCACGCAGACTGCTGTCCAGACTTTGCAGCGCTTGGCGCAACGTCAGGCCGGGCAGTGGTGTGTAGGCCACGGCGCTGCTGGCATCGCTGAGGCGATAGAGCCCAAGGATGTGCGGCGTGGGAATGCCCAGGGTGCGCAGTTGCTCGCTGTTGCTGGCAAAGCGTTCTGAGTACGGGTTGAAACTGCCGGAGGTGTACCAGCGGCGTGGGCGGAACAGTTTGAGGAAACTGCCGTCCTCCAGGCGCAGGACTTTGGGCCCCAGGCCATCGGCTTCAATCACGTGGGCGTTGCTGCACAGCTGTTCAAACGCCGCGGGCTTGAGGTTCTGCACCTTCATGCGCAGCAGGCTGCGGTGGCGTTGGGCGAGGCTCAGGCCAGTGATAATTGCCAGGGGAATCCACAGCAGGAACCAGTGTTCCTTGGGGCGCGACAATATGCCGCCGCCTTCGGTCAGGCCTGCTCCGATGCCATAGGCCAGCAGGGACGATGCCAGGATGAACAGCGGCTGGGCGCGCTCCTTCAAACCTTTGTATAGGCCCCAGCCGAGCATGAAGGCCCAGGGGATAAAACCAATGATGCCGACGTAATAGAGCACGCCGAGGGCAAAGCTGTGGGGCTCGCGCAGTTGATAACCGTCCGCCAAGGTCAGGAACAACTCGGAGTCGTAACTATGGCCGATCCACGGGTGCTGGGCGATAAGCTGCAAAGACATGCTCCACAATTCCAAGCGGAACGAGCTGCCACGCATAATGATTGATTCAGGATAGAACAGCATCAGCCCGACGATGCCCAAGGCGGTGCCGGCGAGCAGTAGCATTGAGCGTCGATTGCGGCTGACAAAACTCATCCAAAGTATGGCCAGCGTCAGCGCCACCAGCGGCGTGCGTGAGCCGGTCGCCAGCACCGCAGCGGTCATGATCGCCAGGGACGGTACGCTGAACCACAGCACGTTGAGACGCTGGGTGGTCATGCAGACGTATAGCCAGTACACCGTGAAAAAGCCAAACAGGTGCGAGCTGAGCAGCGGGTTGTCGAGGGCGCCCAGACCACCGATCATGCGCATGCCAGGTTGATAGCCCTTGGCGAACGCCACCAGATTACCCAGGCTCACCACCAGCGCAATCACCGCAGCGCTGAAGAAGATCGGTTTGAACAATTCGTTGCGGTAATGCAGCAACAGCCCGCAGCCACCAAACAGCATGAAGGTATTCAGCGGTCGCTTGAACAGGTCGGTATCGGAACTGGGCGCGGGGCTCCAGAGCAGACTGGTCAACGCCCAGGCGGAGAACGCCAGGAACGCGATCGCCAGGGGTTCGCGCAGCAGGTCCTTGAACTCCCGAGGACGCATGCACAACAGAAACAAGGTCGGTACGCTGAACAGGATGTAGACAATTCGGTGCAGTACATTGCGATTGCCGACAAAGAACAGTGCACTCAGGAGCAGCAACAAGCCAACAGGCAAAATCCATAGGACCAGGAAGTCGAAAACGCGATTTGAGCCATAGGTAAGGCGCTTGGAGTGCATACAGTAAAGCCATTCCAGAAAGAGAAAGCCGACCATCTTAAGCTAGTGGCTAAGTAATGTCGCCGGTAGGATCCAACCGGGCCGCGGCTTACGCCGGGTGCAAGTACAACAGAGAAGCTGTGCTAAAGTCAGCCTCCTTTTTCAAAACGCCGCGTGATATGACCGACTCCAGTCCGAGCGCAAGCCCTTCGAGCTTGAAAATATACTTCCGCCTGCTCAGTTACGTTAAGCCCTATATGGGCTTGTTCGCGTTGAGTATCCTTGGATTTCTGATTTTCGCGTCGACCCAACCGATGCTGGGTTACATCCTCAAGTACTTTGTCGACGGTCTTTCCAATCCGGAAGCTGTGCTGTTCCCGACCGTGCCCTTTTTGCGCGACCTGCAATTGCTGCAGGCGGTGCCGCTGCTGATCATCCTGATCGCGGCCTGGCAGGGCCTGGGTTCATTCCTGGGCAACTACCTGTTGGCCAAGGTCTCCCTGGGTTTGGTCCACGACCTGCGGGTGCAACTGTTCAACAACCTGCTGACGCTGCCCAACCGTTACTTCGATAACCACAACTCCGGGCACCTTATTTCCCGCATTACCTTCAACGTGACCATGGTCACGGGTGCCGCGACCGATGCCATCAAGGTGGTGATTCGCGAAGGCATGACGGTGATCTTCCTGTTCGCTTCCTTGCTGTACATGAACTGGCGCCTCACCTTGGTAATGATCGCGATCCTGCCGTTGATTGCCGTGATGGTCAGTACCGCCAGCAAGAAATTTCGCAAGCAGAGCAAGAAGATCCAGGTGGCCATGGGCGACGTGACCCACGTGGCCTCGGAGACCATCCAGGGCTACCGCGTGGTGCGCAGCTTCGGCGGCGAAGTCTACGAACAGAAGCGCTTTTTCAAGGCCAGCCAGAGCAACACCAACAAGCAACTGCGCATGACCCGCACCGGGGCGATCTACACCCCGGCGCTGCAATTGGTGATCTACTCCGCCATGGCCGTGCTGATGTTCCTGGTGCTGTACCTGCGTGGCGACGCCTCGGCGGGTGACATGGTGGCCTACATCACCCTGGCGGGCTTGTTGCCCAAGCCGATCCGCCAACTTTCGGAAGTCAGCTCGACCATCCAGAAAGGCGTGGCGGGCGCCGAAAGCATCTTCGAACAACTGGACGAGGACGTTGAGGTCGACCACGGCACTCTCGAACGCGACAAGGTCAGCGGTCGTCTGGAAGTGCGTCACCTGAACTTCACCTACCCTGGCACCGATCGCCATGTGCTCAAGGACATCAGCTTCACCGCCGAGCCTGGGCAGATGATTGCGCTGGTGGGTCGTTCCGGCAGCGGCAAGTCGACCCTGGCCAGCCTGATCCCGCGTTTCTACCACCATGAAAGCGGTGAGATCCTGCTCGATGGCATCGAGATCGAAGACTACAAGCTGCTCAACCTGCGCAAGCATATTGCCCAGGTCACCCAGCATGTGACCCTGTTCAGCGACACCGTGACCAACAACATTGCCTATGGCGACCTGGCCGGTGCGCCTCGCGCCGACGTCGAAGCGGCGGCGGCGGATGCCAATGCCAAGGACTTCATCGATCAGTTGCCCAAGGGCTTCGATACCCAGGTGGGTGAGAACGGTGTGCTGTTGTCGGGCGGCCAGCGCCAGCGCCTGGCGATTGCGCGCGCCTTGCTCAAGAATGCGCCGCTGCTGATTCTCGACGAGGCCACCTCCGCTCTCGACACCGAGTCCGAGCGGCATATTCAGGCGGCACTCGATAAGGTCATGCAAGGCCGCACGACTCTGGTGATCGCACACCGCCTGTCCACCATCGAGAAGGCTGACCTGATTCTGGTGATGGACGACGGGCGGATTGTCGAGCGTGGTACCCACGGCGAGTTGTTGGCGCAGAACGGTTACTACGCCCGCCTGCATGCCATGGGCCTGGATGCACCGGTGCAGGCTGATATCACCTGATCCACCCGGCATCACGGGGTAATGAAATGTAGGAGCGAGCTTGCTCGCGAAAAACTTCAACGATGACCCGCGCTTCCTGAATAAATGCGGCGTCTGTAAGTTTCTCGCGAGCAAGCTCGCTCCTACAGAGAGCAAATCCCCTCCCACATTTGCCCTGCGGCGGTCGCAAGCCATCGCAAACCCTGTGCTAATATCGCGCCCCTGTTCATTTTGTATGTGGGTTGCTCCATGAAGTTGTCCATGCCGCGATTCAATCAAGCCGCTGTCTTGGTGGTCGGCGATGTCATGCTCGACCGTTACTGGCATGGTGGTACCTCACGGATTTCCCCTGAGGCTCCGGTACCGGTCGTCAAGGTCGAGCAAATCGAAGACCGCCCAGGTGGCGCTGCCAACGTCGCGCTCAATATTGCCGCCCTCGGCGCCCCGGCCTCCCTGGTGGGGGTGACCGGCGACGACGAAGCGGCCGAAAGCCTGGCCAACAGCCTGCAGGGCGCCGGCGTGCGTGCGTTGTTTCAGCGCATCGCCCATCAGCCGACCATCGTCAAGCTGCGGGTCATGAGCCGTCATCAGCAGTTGCTGCGTATCGATTTTGAAGAACCCTTCGCCACCGACGCCCTGGCCCTTGGCGACCAGGTCGAGGCACTGCTCGAAGGTATCAAGGTGCTGGTGTTGTCCGACTACGGCAAAGGCGCCTTGCAGAATCACCAGGTGTTGATCCAGGCCGCCAAGGCCCGCAACATTCCGGTGCTGGCCGATCCCAAGGGCAAGGACTTTTCGGTTTACCGAGGCGCCAGCCTGCTCACGCCCAACCTCAGTGAGTTCGAAACCATCGTCGGCGGTTGCGCTGATGAGCACGAACTGGTGAGCAAGGGCGCGGCGCTGATGGCCGATCTCGACTTGGGCGCCTTGCTGGTGACCCGTGGCGAGCACGGCATGACCCTGCTGCGTCCGGGCCATCCGGCGATGCACCTGCCAGCGCGTGCCCGTGAAGTGTTCGACGTCACCGGCGCCGGTGATACCGTGATTTCTACCCTGGCAGCCTCCATTGCTGCCGGTGAAGAATTGCCCCACGCCGTGGCCCTGGCCAACCTGGCGGCGGGCATTGTGGTGGGCAAGCTGGGTACCGCCGCCATCAGCGCACCGGAGTTGCGCCGTGCGATTCAGCGCTCGGAAGGCTCGGAGCGCGGTGTGCTAGGCCTGGAGCAATTGCTGCTGGCGATTGACGATGCCCGGGCTCACAACGAAAGCATTGTGTTCACCAACGGTTGCTTTGACATCCTGCACGCCGGGCATGTGACGTACCTGGAGCAGGCGAGTGCCCAAGGCGACCGTTTGATCGTCGCGGTCAACGATGATGCGTCGGTCAGCCGCTTGAAAGGCCCTGGCCGCCCGATCAACAGCGTTGACCGGCGCATGGCGGTACTCGCGGGCCTGGGTGCGGTGGACTGGGTGATCAGCTTCTCTGAAGGCACGCCGGAAAATCTGTTGGCCCAGGTCAAGCCCGACGTGCTGGTCAAGGGCGGTGACTACAGCGTCGACCAAGTGGTCGGTGCGGACATCGTCAGTGCCTACGGTGGCACGGTCAAAGTGCTGGGGTTGGTTGAAAACAGCTCCACCACCGCGATTGTCGAGAAGATCCGCAACAACGAGTGATACCCCGTGGGGCGAGCCTGCTCGCCCCTAGCTTTTCTTCGGCACGATCTTGCGCAGCATCTGCCGCGCCTTGCCGGTCAAGCGCTTGAGCTTGGAGTCTTTTTCCGGCTCTGCCAGGCCCTGCTGCCTGAGCCAGTCCTTCCAGCGAATGCGCTCATCGCGCACCAGCCAGCCTTCTTGCTGGGCAAAACTTTCCGCCAGATACAGGCCGCGCGTGCTGGCCGGGTACAGCTGATCCTTCTTGACGGTATACAACTCTGCAAGCGGCTCGCCGTCTTTGAGCGGCATCAAGTACAGGTCCGGACGCTGACGATCCAGGCGTGCCACCAGTTGGTCGCCCTCCAAACGCTCATCCACATGAAACAAACTGAGGGACTTGGCCTCCTTCGGCACTTCCAGGCGCAGGTCATAAATCAATTGCAGCGAGGCGGTCGGCAGGTGCACGTAGGCCCGTGGGCGCTCGATCAGTTGCATGGTGGCGCAGCGTACCGGGCGTGCGGCGCCGGACAAGGGGCTGAGCCGAAACGGTAGGGCTTCGCGGTAATGCAGGGCGGCGGAGTAGGGCGCCGGCAGCCAGGTGTCGTTGAAGCGCCCGCCGAGCCAGCCTTCGGGTGTTTCGAGCAGGCACTCTTCGGCAATTTCCTGGATGGCGGTGTGCAGCGGCAGGTTCAGTTCATGGGCCGGGACGTAGCCGGAGATCAGCTTGAGCACCACGTCGCCACGGTCCTGGCGGCGTTGGCGCACCAGCACCCAGTAGTCCTTGTTTTGCCAGTGCAGGGTCAGGCGTACCGAGACGCCGAGGTTCGCCAGTTCCAGGGCGAAGCGTTCGGCATCTGGTACCTCGACCGGCTTGCGCCGTTGCAGGGTCTGGGCGAAGTTGAGCGGCATGCCGACGCTCTGGTAGCTCAGGCCTTCGGGGGTGGCTTCGACGTGCAGCGGCAGTGTCTTGAAGTTGCTGGGGTTCTTTCTTATGAGCGTACGCGGCATGTCGGCTCCTTCTTGCGACGGGGTCGGCCGCGTGGGCGGCATCAGAGTTGACGAATGACCCGGGCAGCAGTTGCTACGTTATGGGCCAGGTGCAGCGGATTAATGGTCCCGACAATAGCACTGGCGACGCCCGTTTGCGCGAACAACAAGGTGAAACTGGCCTGAATTGGATCCATTCCCGGTTCCAGGCATACGTGGCCGCTGGCCAGCGCCTTTTTCACCAGGATGCCCTTGCCGTGGGCGGCCGCATAGTCGATCACGGCCTTCTCAGCCTGTTCGTTGAGGTTGTAGGTGACCATCGCGCAGTCGCCCTGTTCCAGCGCTTTCACGCCGCCCTCGACGGTTTTGCCGGAGAAGCCGAAACCGCGAATCTTGCCGTCTTTCTTCAACTGCGCCAGGGTCTGGTAAACCTCGCAATCGTTGAGGATATGCAAGTCGTTCCCGTCGGAGTGCACCAGCACCAGGTCGATAAAATCCGTTTCAAGTCGTTTCAGACTGCGTTCGATCGACATCCGCGTATGGGCCGCGCTGAAATCGTGATGGGACACGCCATTGGCAAACTCTTCGCCAACCTTGCTGACGATGACCCAGTCCTTGCGCTGGTCACGCAGCAGCGGCCCCAGGCGCTCTTCGCTCATGCCATAGGCCGGTGCGGTGTCGATCAGGTTGATGCCCAGTTCGCGGGCCTGGCGCAACAGCATGCGGGCCTCGTCGTCGCCAGGGATCTGAAAGCCGTTGGGGTATTTCACCCCTTGGTCGCGGCCCAACTTGACGGTGCCCAGGCCCAGGGGCGACACCAGCAGGCCGGTGCTGCCCAGGGGGCGATGCAGGTCGTGCAGGGTTGGCAGGCTCATGGCAACAGGTGCTCCCAGACGGGTTGGCCGATTGCCGGTGCTGGCAGCTCGGGCAGCGGGGTATTGGCGCCTGGGCGGATGCCGTCGCGCTCCAGAGCGTGGAGTACGCGGTCGGCGAAGTCCGGCGCCAGGGCCAGTTTGGTGGGCCAGCCGACCAGCAGGCGGCCGTCTTCGGCAAGGAACGCGTTATCGGGACGGCTCAGCCCCGATTGCAGCGGCTCGGCGCGATCCACCCGCAGGGTGGCCCACTGGGTCTGGCTCATGTCGATCCAGGGCAGCAGTTGCGCCAGCTCTTTCTGCGCGGTGGCGATCTGTTCTTGCGGCGTACGCGCCACACCGTCAGCCTCGGCGATATCACCGCCCATGTACCACACCCAGTTGCCATCCGCGGCCGGGTGGGTGGTCACGGTAATCCGTGGCTTGGTGCCGCCGCCCAGGCAGTGGGCGTACAGCGGCTTGAGGCCGGGGCCTTTGGCGATGATCATGTGCAGCGGGCGTTTTTGCATGGCCGGCTGGCTATGGCCCAGGGCGGCGAGCAAGTCTGCCGTGCCGCCGCCAGCGCTCAGGACTATGCGCTGGGCGCGGATCTCACGGCCATCGACCTTCAAGCCCATCAGGGTGTCACCCTCCAGCAACGGTTCGATGTGCACACCTGCGAGCAGGCTGTCACCAGCCAGTTGCGCCAAGCGATTGATCAGGCTGGGCACGTCCACCACCAGCTCGGCCAGGCGGTAGACCTTGCCTTTGAAGCGACGGTCCTGCAGCGCCAGGGGCAGTTCGTCGCCCTTGACCTGATCGACGCGGCCACGCACGGCCTTGCTGGCGAAAAAGCTGGTGAGGTTGCCGGCAATCGTCCCGGGCGACCACAAGTAATGTGCCTGGGACAGCACGCGCACACCGGACAGGTCCAGCTCGCCGTTGCCGGCCAGGGCTTCACGCCAGCGGCGCGGCATATCGGCAATGGCTTCGGAGGCGCCGGTGAGGGCGCCATGCAGGGCGTATTTCGCACCGCCGTGGATGATGCCCTGGGACTTCAGGCTTTGCCCGCCGCCCAGGGTGGCGCTTTCCACCAGTACCGTGGAAAACCCCTGGCCGCGCAGGCGCGCATTGAGCCAGAGGCCGGCAACCCCGGCGCCGACAATCAGAACGTCGGTGGAAATAACGGATGGCATCGGCGACCTCAGTGTTCAAGACAAGAGGCGCAGTATACAGGCTGTTGAGTGGCGGTCAGTGTCCGGCGGTTTTCGAGAACAGCTGAATCACCACCACGCCCAGCACAATCAGGCCCATCCCCAGCATCGCCGGCACATCCAACTTCTGCCCGTAGATGAACAACGCCGCGATGCTGACCATCACGATGCCCATCCCGGCCCATACCGCGTATGCCACGCCGACCGGCACGGTGCGTACCACTAGGGTCAGCATCCAGAACGCCACGCCGTAACCGACGATCACCAGCAACAACGGAATAGGGGTGCTCCAGCCTTTGATGGCTTTCATGGAAACGGTGGCGATCACTTCCGAGCAGATGGCGATGGCCAAGTAGTAGTAGGCGGCATTCATGGGGCAATCCTCGAGGTGATGCGTATTTGATAAGGTCGGCATTCTAGAGGTTCGCCAGATGGGGTAAAGTCATTACCTATCTGGAATTGAGATGGGTTGAGCCATGAGCGTGCAATGGGATCTGGAGCAGATGCGCCTGTTTGTGAGCGTCGCCGAGCAGCGCTCGTTTTCTGCCGTGGCGCGGGGGCAGCGCAAGGCGCAATCGGCGGTCAGCAGTGGCATTGCCCTGCTGGAGGCGGACTTGGGCGTTGTCCTGTTCGAACGTAGCAGCGGCCGGCAACCGCGCCTGACCGAGGCCGGCAGTGTGTTGTTGGAGGAAGCGCGTGAGGTGCTGCGCCAGTGTGAGCGCCTCACGGGCCGGGCGTTGTCGTTGACCCGCGGCGAGGAAGCCTGCCTGCGCCTGGCCCAGGATGAGGCGATGTTGTTCCAGCCTGTGCTCGACAGCCTGGAGGCGCTGGCCGTGCACTACCCGCTGCTGGAGGTGCAGTTGTCCAGCGCGGCCCAGGGCGATGTGGCGCGCAAGCTGGTGGAGCGCAAGGCGGACCTGGGGCTGTTGTTCTATCACGACCAGATTCCCGAAGCCCTGGAGCGAAGGGTGGTGGGCAGCGTGGAAATGGTCACGGTGTGCGGAGTCAATCACCCGTTGGCCAAGGAGCAGTACGTGACGTGCCAACACCTGGCCCAGTTTCGGCAGTTGCTGATGTCGACCCAGACCAGCGTCTACCCCGGCAGCGAGGCGGCCAGCCCCCTGGTGTGGCGCGCCGACAGCTTCTACGTATTGGCCGAATGGCTGATGAGTGGCCTGGGCTGGGCCTGGCTGCCTCGGCATATCGTGCAATACCCGACCTACCAGCAACAGATGGTCGAATTGGCCAGCGAGTGGACCCCGCCCGCCCTGGTGGTGGAACTGGTGTGGCGCCGCGACGAGCACCTTGGGCCTGCCGCGCGCTTCCTGGCCAAACGTTTTGCCGAGTGCTTGCAGGCGATCGACTGAAAAAGCCGATAAACTCCGCCGCCATGAATAGAACTCTCTACAGCTGTCTGTTTTACCTGGCGCTGCCGTTGGTGGCTTTACGCTTGTGGTTGCGTGCGCGCAAAGCGCCGGCCTATGCCAAGCGGGTGGGCGAGCGGTTTTCCTATGGCTTGCCGGTGATGCGGCCCGGCGGGATCTGGGTGCACGCGGTGTCGGTCGGCGAAAGCATTGCCGCCGCCCCGATGGTTCGCGGCTTGTTGGAGCGTTATCCACAGCTGCCGATTACCGTCACCTGCATGACGCCCACCGGTTCCGAGCGGATCCAGGCGTTGTTCGCCAACGAACCGCGCATCCAGCACTGCTATTTGCCGTACGACTTACCGTGCGCCGCCAAGCGTTTTCTCGATCGCGTGCAGCCTACGCTGGCGGTGATCATGGAAACCGAGCTGTGGCCCAACCATATCCACGCCTGTGCCCAGCGCGGTATCCCGGTGGCGCTGGCCAATGCGCGGTTGTCGGCGCGCTCGGCCAAGGGGTACGCGCGATTTGCCAAGCTGACGGCGCCGATGCTGGCAGAAATGAGCCTGTTCGCCGTACAGACCGAGACCGAGGCCGAACGCTTGCGCAGCCTGGGTGCACGTCCTGAAACCGTGGAAGTGACCGGCTCGATCAAGTTCGACCTGAGCATCGACCCGCAGTTGACGGCCCGCGCCGCTGCCCTGCGTGAACAATGGGGCGCCAGCGAGCGTCCGGTCTGGATCGCCGCCAGTACCCACGAAGGTGAAGATGACGTGGTGCTGGCCGCTCATCGCCAGTTGCTGGCGAACTATCCCAATGCACTGCTGATCCTGGTGCCCCGTCATCAGGAGCGCTTTGGCCCTACGTTTGAGCGCTGCGTGCAGCAAGGGTTTGCCACCGTGCGTCGCTCCAGCGGCGAGCCGGTTACCGAGCACACCTCGGTGCTGCTCGGCGACACCATGGGCGAATTGCTGTTTCTTTACGCCCTGGCCGACAGCGCATTCGTCGGCGGCAGCCTGGTGCCGACCGGCGGGCACAACCCGCTGGAACCGGCGGCGCTGGGTAAACCGGTGATCATGGGCCCGCATGTCTTCAATTTCCTCGACATCACCGCGATGATGCGCGACGCCGGGGCGTTGCGAGAGGTGGACGATGCCGATGGGCTGGCCGAAGCGGTGCGACAGTTGTTTGAGTTGCCCCAGGACGCACGCAAGATGGCGCAGGCGGGGCTCAAGGTGATGCAGGCCAATCAGGGCGCGCTCAAGCGTTTACTGGACGGTTTGGACAAACTGATCAAACACTGACAACACCAACCCAATGTGGGAGCTGGCTTGCCTGCGATAGCATCACCTCGGTGTACCTGATGTACCGAGGTGTCTGCATCGCAGGCAAGCCAGCTCCCACATTTTAATAGCCGGGGCGGGCCTTGAGCTGTTCGGCAGCGGCTTTGGCCAGGTCCGGCGGCAGGAAGTCTTTGTCCGGGTTGTAGTCAGCCTTGAGATAGCGCGCCAGATCCTGCAAATCCCCCGGGTTGAGAGTGCCGGCCGCCTGCTTCAAGCGCAGGTTGTCGAGGATGTAATCGTAGCGGCTGTTGTTGTAGTTGCGCACCGACGCGTACAGCTGGCGCTGTGAGTCCAGCACGTCGACGATGTTGCGCGTGCCCACCTGATAGCCGATTTCCGTGGCTTCCACCGCGCTCTGGTTGGAGATGATCGACTGGCGGCGCGCTTGCACCTGCTCCACATCGGTGTTGACTGCACGGTGCAGATTGCGGGTGTTTTCCACCACTTGGCGGCGCAGGCCTTCACGTTGTTGCTCGGTCTGGTCGAGGCGCGAATAGGATTCGCGCACTTGCGAGCTGGTAAGGCCGCCGCTATAGATCGGGATGTTCAAGCGCAGGCCGACGGTGCGTTGCGACACATCGCCACCGTACGGGATGGGCAACTGATTCGGGTTGCTGAAACCCAGGGCGTCGTTGTCGCCTTTTTCGTATTGCGCAACCGCATCGAGCGTCGGCAAGTGGCCGGCTTTGCGCTGCCGAAGGGTTTCTTCAGCGGCGGTTACCGCGTAATTGCTGGCGAGCAGGTTAAGGTTCTGGCGCCCGGCAGTTTCGACCCAGGCCTTGGCGTCGTTCGGCGCCGGCGGCAGCACCGGCAGCGTATGAACGATGCCCTGGATCGAATTGTATTGGCGGTTGGTCAGGGTGATCAGCGCTTCGAAAGCGTCGTCCACCTGGCGCTGGGCCAGGATGCGGTTGGCCCGGGCAGTGTCGTAGCTGGCCTGGGATTGCAGCACATCGGTCTTGTCCGACAGGCCCACATCGAAGCGTTCGTTGGACTGGTCGAGCTGGCGCTTGAAGGCATTTTCTTCGGCTTTGGTCGACGCCAGGTTGTCCTGGGCGCGCAGCACGGCGAAGTAGCTCTCGGCACTTTGCAAAATCAGGTTCTGCTCGGAGGCCGACAGTTGCAGCGAGGCTTGCTCGTTGACCGCTTGGGCGGCTTGCAGCTGGAACCAGCGGTCGGCGCGAAACAGCGGCTGGCTCAGGGTGGCGCGCCAGGAGTGGGCGTCGCGGTTGGCCGTGGCGGCCGGTTGATCGATCTGGGTGCGCACGTTATTGCTGTCGGCACCGGCCGACAGATTCGGCAGCAAACCTGCGCGGGCCTGGGGCACCACTTCTTTTTGCGCGCCGTACTGCGCACGGGCAGCGGCCAGGTCGGCGTTGTTGTGCGCCGCTTCCTGATAGACGCTGACCAGGTCGGTGTTGGCGGACAAGGGCGCTTCAGCTGCCCAGACCAGTCCGTTGGTCGCACAAGACACGGCAACAGCCAGTGAGAGTTTGCGCAGCATGAGGCGATCCCTAATTTTAATATTACGACTATAATTTAGCGCTCAAGGCTAAGGCTGGCCATTCCTGGCGTCAAGCCTTGAAGCAGTGCCCGAGTGTAGTGGCCGGACCTGCGCACAACAATCCCACGATCGCGCCATTCATCACGCTGAATGCACCGCTATTGGCAATTTGCCCACGCCATGGTCTAGACTGGCCGCGTTCTTGTCGGGGTGCCTTGTTGGAAGGCTGAGATCGGTAAATACCGGATCCCGTTGAACCTGATCAGGTTAGCGCCTGCGTAGGGAACAAGATTTCTCGTCACCCGGCGAGTCCTCTTGTGCTTCGTCCGGGATGTTGTTCGACAATCGAACAGCCCTCGTGCGCCAAGCACAGCACTGGTTACAGTGCGTCCGTCCGTCACAGGTTCGCTCCGACAAAAATCCACCGCCTGGATAAGTTGGAGAGCCCGTGATGAGTACAAAACTAAAAAATACCGTGCACCTGAGTGAATCGGCCAAGGTCGACTCCGGCTCCGTGCAGCCGTTTACCCGCTCGCAAAAAATCTACGTGCAGGGCTCCCGCCCGGATATTCGCGTGCCGATGCGCGAGATCAGCCTGGACGTCACGCCTACCGATTTCGGCGGCGAAATCAACGCGCCGGTTACCGTCTACGACACCTCAGGCCCCTACACCGACCCGAATGTGATTATCGACGTGCGCAAAGGCCTGGCCGACGTGCGCTCGCCGTGGATCGAAGTACGCGACGACACCGAGCGCCTGCCCGGTCTCACATCGCACTTCGGCCAGCAGCGCTTGAGCGACGCCGAACTGACTGCCCTGCGTTTTGCCCATGTAAAGAACCCGCGCCGCGCCAAGGCCGGTGCCAACGTCACGCAAATGCATTACGCGCGCAAAGGCATCATCACGGCCGAGATGGAATACGTCGCCATCCGCGAAAACATGAAGCTTGAAGAAGCCCGTGCCAGTGGCTTGCTGGATCAGCAGCACGCCGGCCACAGCTTCGGCGCCAGCGTGCCGAAAATCATCACGCCTGAATTCGTACGCGAAGAAATCGCCCGGGGCCGCGCGATCATCCCGGCCAACATCAACCACACCGAGCTGGAACCGATGATCATCGGCCGTAACTTCCTGGTGAAGATCAACGGCAACATTGGCAACAGCGCCCTGGGTTCGTCCATCGAAGAGGAAGTGGCGAAGCTCACCTGGGGCATTCGCTGGGGCTCGGACACGGTGATGGACCTGTCCACCGGTAAACACATCCACGAAACCCGCGAGTGGATCATCCGCAACTCGCCAGTGCCAATCGGGACCGTGCCGATCTACCAGGCCCTGGAAAAAGTCGGGGGCGCCGCCGAAGACCTGACCTGGGAGCTGTTCCGCGACACCTTGATCGAACAGGCCGAGCAGGGCGTCGACTACTTCACCATCCACGCTGGGGTATTGCTGCGGTATGTGCCGCTGACTGCCAAGCGCGTGACCGGCATCGTCTCCCGTGGTGGTTCGATCATGGCCAAGTGGTGCCTGGCCCACCACAAAGAGAACTTCACCTACACGCATTTCGACGAAATCTGCGAAATCATGAAGGCCTATGACGTCAGCTTCTCCCTTGGCGATGGCTTGCGCCCGGGTTCGATTGCCGATGCCAACGACGCCGCGCAATTCGGCGAACTGGAAACCCTGGGCGAACTGACCAAGACCGCCTGGAAGCACGACGTGCAAACCATGATCGAAGGCCCCGGCCATGTGCCGATGCAGTTGATCAAGGAGAACATGGACAAGCAACTGGAGTGCTGCGACGAGGCGCCGTTCTACACCCTAGGCCCGCTGACCACCGACATTGCGCCCGGCTATGATCACATCACTTCGGGTATCGGCGCGGCAATGATCGGCTGGTTCGGTTGTGCCATGCTCTGCTACGTCACGCCCAAGGAGCACCTGGGCTTGCCGAACAAGGATGACGTGAAGACCGGGATCATTACCTACAAGATCGCGGCCCACGCGGCCGACCTCGCCAAAGGCCACCCCGGCGCGCAGATTCGCGATAACGCCTTGAGCAAGGCGCGCTTCGAGTTCCGCTGGGAAGACCAGTTCAACCTCGGCCTGGACCCGGATACCGCACGTTCATATCACGATGAAACCTTGCCGAAGGATTCGGCCAAGGTCGCGCATTTCTGTTCGATGTGCGGGCCTAAGTTCTGTTCGATGAAAATCACCCAGGAAGTGCGTGAGTACGCGGCCAACCAGCGCATCGATGCGGTGGATGTGGATGTGGCCAAGGGCTTGGCCGAGCAGGCTGAGCGGTTCAAGCAGGAAGGTAGCCAGCTCTACAAGAAGGTTTGATCCATAGGCGGCGGTGCCTGCACCGCCGTCATCGCGGGCAAGCCCGGCTCCCACAGTTGGCCTAAGTGGACACAGATTTTGTGTTCACAGCCGGTCCCCTGTGGGAGTCGGGCTTGCCCGCGATAGCGATCCGACAAACACCCACTCTCCCCTGCAATAACAACCGATCAGCGGCGTGCCGGCATCAGCTCAGGCTTGATCACGCCGGTGAGGCGCGTATAGGGCAGGGTGATTTCGATCAGCCCCTGTGCGTAAGGGGCGATGGTGCTGACGTTGTACTTGAGCACCACGCCGCCGCTGGTCAGGGCCACGTTCGGGGTTTTCTGAAACGGCCAGCTCTTCACGAACTCCGGATCGCGATCCATCTTGGTGCTGATCAACCAGCTGTTGTGGGCAACTTTAGCGGTATTCCAGAACGCCTGCTCCTGGCCGGGCAGCAGCATGTCGGCCAGGGTCAGTTCCTTATGCAGAATCCGTGAATAGTTGATAAACCCGCGGCCTGGCTCGCCGTGGGCGACGCCGGTGTCCAGGTAGCTGGACACTTCAACGATCACCAGTCCGTCATGCTGGTCACGTACCTTGGCTTGCAAGTACATGCCGTGGCGGTCAGGCGACTCACGCAGGAAGGTGTTCCGGTAGGCGGTCAGGCTCGCCGGTACGCTGGCGCCAGGCGTGGTGCGGGTCATTTGCAGCAAACGCTGTTCCACCAGGTTGTCGAGTTGTGGCTCGGTGGGGAAATGCACGGTGTCGATGTTCACCAGCGGGCAGGCCGGGCTATCACAGCCGGGCTTGATCTGCTCCGATTTGTCGGTAGTAACGTCCAGCGGCTTGAGATAGGCAGGTTGGAACAGGCTCTGGCAAGCACCCAGGGTCAAGGCAATACAGGCCACGGAGGCGATTTTTAAAAGCGACATGTGTGTCCTTCGTAAATCGATGGAAAGCGAAAAGAGTAGCGCTTGGACTGCCAACGTGGCCGCCAGTTCGCCACTAAACTGATTGCAGTGAGTTTGACGCTCGCCGCCTCTCCCGGCAACCGCAAAGGGGCTGCATCAACGGGCGTCGGCGCGTTAGGATGGCGCCCATTGCATGAGCTTAACGAGGGACACCATGACGGACATCGCGAAGTCGACGCCGAACAAAATCGAGATTGTTCAGCGTGACAATGCCTATAAAGGCTTCTACAAGCTCGATCGCGTGCAACTGCGCCACGAAAAATTCGACGGCGGCATGAGCCGGGTGATCAACCGCGAGGTGTTCGTGCGTCATGACGCCGTATGCGTGCTGCCCTACGACCCGCTGCGCGATGAGGTGGTGCTGATCGAACAGTTCCGAGTCGGCGCCATGGGCCGCGCCGATAACCCCTGGCTGGTGGAGATGGTCGCCGGCCTGATTGACAAGGATGAGCAACCCGAGGAGGTTGCACACCGCGAGGCCGAGGAGGAAGCTGGGCTGACATTCTCCGCGCTGTGGCCGATCACCAAGTATTTCCCATCGCCGGGCGGCAGTACCGAATTTGTCCACCTGTACCTGGGCCGTTGCGACAGCTCGGGCGCGGGTGGCGTCCATGGATTGGAAGAAGAAGCAGAAGATATCCGCGTCACCGCCTGGGCATTCGAAGATGCCTTGCAGGCGGTGCGCGACGGCAAGATTTCCAACGCAGCCAGCATTATCGCCCTGCAATGGCTTGCGCTTAATCGCGCGGAAGTGAGGGGGTTATGGCAGTAAAGGCACGGGAACGTTATCGAGTAGACCTGATCGGGCTGCAAGCGGCCTGCGAGGCCAACTATGCGCGGCTGATGCGCCTGCTCCCGGACATGCGCCACGCCCCCCAGGCGCGGCGCATTGCTGTCACCCATGGCGACCAGATGCTCGGCGTGCTGACCCTGGAAGTCATTCTCACCTGTCCGTACACCACCACCCTGCGGGTGCGCCAGGAACACAGCCTGCCGTGGTTGCCGGTGCCGCAACTGGAAGTACAGGTCTACCACGACGCCCGTATGGCCGAAGTGATCAGCGCCGAGCACGCACGACGCTTTCGCAGCATCTATCCTTACCCGAATGTGTTCATGCACCAGCCCGATGAGAAAGCACAGCTCAATGTGTTCCTCGGTGAATGGCTCAGCCACTGCCTGGCCTTGGGCCATGAGTTTGAAGTGGTGCGGTAGAGGTGAACTGCGTCTGCTTCCTTGGGTTTCCTCTTTGTGTCCTGCCCCAGCATAATCGCGCCAAATGTCCATTCCTGTAGTTGCCAGGGAGAGCGCCTTGCCGAGCGTATCCGCCGTGAATCCTGATGCCGTGTTGCTGGTGCAGTTGTCCGACAGCCATCTGTTTGCCGACGCTGACGCCACGCTGCTGGGCATGAACACCCGTGAAAGCCTGCAGCGGGTGGTCGAGCTGGTGCGTGCGCAACAGCCGGCCATCGACCTGATACTGGCGACCGGCGACTTGTCCCAGGACGGCACGCTGGCGTCCTATCAACAGTTTCGCGATTTGACCGCTCCCCTTGACGCCCCGGCGCGCTGGATTCCCGGCAACCACGACGAACCGCAGGTCATGGCCCAGGCTGCCATGCACAGTGATTTGCTCGAACCGGTGGTGGATATCGGCAACTGGCGTATCACCCTGCTGGATTCGGCGGTACCCGGGTCGGTGCCGGGTTACTTGCAAGACGAGCAACTGCAACGGCTGGCGCAGGCCTTGAGCGAAGCACCGGATCGCCATCACCTGGTGTGTTTCCACCATCATCCGGTGCCCATCGGCTGTGCATGGATGGAGCCGATTGGCCTGCGCAACCCCGAGGCTCTGTTTGCCGTGCTTGAGCGCTTCCCGCAGACCAAGGCATTGCTTTGGGGCCATGTGCATCAGGAAATCGACGGCGAGCGCAACGGTGTGCGACTGCTGGCTTCGCCGTCCACCTGTA
The DNA here is from genome assembly GCF_001907715.1 of Pseudomonas sp. BTN1. Classification (NCBI taxonomy): domain Bacteria; kingdom Pseudomonadati; phylum Pseudomonadota; class Gammaproteobacteria; order Pseudomonadales; family Pseudomonadaceae; genus Pseudomonas; species Pseudomonas sp. BTN1. Next base: position 202,484 of record NZ_MPBM01000009.1, read on the forward strand.
TCCAGTTTGCGCCGGGAAGTGAGGATTTCCAGGTCAGCGAGCAAGCGCCGGGGTATCGATGGTTGCGCTTGCATGGCGACGGACGGTTGGAAACGGGGGTGGAGCGGGTCAAAGGCTTCGCTTTTACGGTCGATTACGGCAGCAACGGCTATTAAGGCCTGCAAACACTGATCAAAAGGTGGGAGCTGGCTTGCCTGCGATGACGGTGTACCTGGCGCTGACTCGTTGACTCAATCGCCGCCATCGCAGGCAAGCCAGCTCCCACATTGGGTCCGCTTATGCCTGCATTCCCTGTAAACTGCGCCTCTTTGGCCCCAGCACGGAGAGCCCGGCATGTCCGCTTCGATCCTGTATATCCACGGCTTCAACAGTGCGCCGGCTTCCAACAAGGCCAGCCAGTTGACCACCGTGATGGGCACCCTCGGCCTGTCCGACCAGTTACGCGTACCGGCGCTGCATCACCACCCTCGTCAGGCAATTCTTCAATTGGAGCAAGCGATTGCGCAACTGGGCCGGCCACTGCTGGTCGGCAGCTCACTCGGCGGCTACTATGCAACCCATCTTGCCGAACGCCATGGTCTCAAGGCGTTGCTGGTCAACCCGGCGGTCAGTCCCCATCGGATGTTCGACGGTTACCTGGGCACCCAGAAGAACCTCTACACCGATGAGACCTGGGAGTTGACACAGGACCACGTCACGGCCTTGGCCGAGCTGGAAGTACCGGCGCCCCAGGATGCCGCGCGTTATCAGGTGTGGTTGCAGACCGGGGACGAAACCCTGGATTATCGCCTGGCCCAACAGTATTACCGGGCCTGCGCCTTGCGCATCCAGGCCGGTGGCGACCATGGTTACCAGGGGTTCGCCCAGCAATTGCCGGCACTGTTGTGCTTTGCCGGCATTGGCGCAGATCAGTTTCAATCCTTCGATTTTTCGTCACTGTAGAAAATCGCAGGTCACTTTTTAATCGAACGACTCACGACGAGACCCCATGGCCACTCCCAGCGCTAGCTCTTATAACGCCGACGCCATCGAAGTCCTCTCGGGCCTCGACCCGGTGCGCAAACGCCCCGGCATGTACACCGACACCAGTCGGCCGAACCACCTTGCCCAGGAAGTCATCGACAACAGCGTCGACGAAGCCTTGGCCGGGCACGCCAAGTCGGTGCAAGTCATCCTTCACGCCGACCATTCCCTGGAAGTGTCCGACGACGGTCGTGGCATGCCGGTGGACATTCACCCCGAAGAGGGTGTGCCGGGCGTCGAGCTGATCCTTACCAAGCTGCATGCCGGCGGCAAGTTCTCCAACAAGAACTACCAGTTCTCCGGCGGTTTGCACGGCGTGGGTATTTCCGTGGTCAACGCGCTGTCGACCCTGGTGCGGGTCAAGGTCAAGCGCGATGGCAACGAGTACCAGATGACTTTCGCCGATGGCTACAAAGCCACCGACCTGGAAGTGATCGGCACCGTGGGCAAGCGCAACACCGGCACCAGCGTGTACTTTGCGCCGGACCCCAAGTATTTCGATTCGCCCAAATTCTCCATCAGCCGCCTCAAGCACGTGCTCAAGGCCAAGGCTGTGTTGTGCCCGGGGCTGCTGGTCAGCTTTGAAGACAAAGGTACCGGCGAGAAGGTCGAGTGGCACTACGAAGACGGCCTGCGCTCTTACCTGGAAGACTCGGTCAGCGACTTCGAACGCCTGCCCAACGAGCCGTTCTGCGGCAGCCTGTCGGGTAATAAAGAAGCGGTGGACTGGGCGCTGCTGTGGTTGCCCGAAGGTGGCGACAGCGTGCAGGAAAGCTACGTCAACCTGATCCCCACGGCCCAGGGCGGCACCCACGTCAACGGTTTGCGCCAAGGCTTGCTGGATGCCATGCGTGAGTTCTGCGAATACCGCAGCCTGTTGCCGCGCGGCGTCAAACTGGCGCCGGAAGACGTGTGGGAGCGCATCGCGTTCGTGCTGTCGATGAAGATGCAGGAACCGCAATTCTCCGGGCAGACCAAGGAGCGCCTGTCGTCCCGCGAGGCAGCGGCGTTTGTCTCTGGCGTGGTCAAGGACGCCTTCAGCCTGTGGCTCAACGAGCATCCGGAACTGGGCCTGGCCCTGGCGGAGCTGGCGATCAACAACGCCGGCCGGCGCTTGAAGGCGAGCAAAAAGGTCGAGCGCAAGCGCATCACCCAGGGCCCGGCACTGCCGGGCAAACTGGCCGATTGCGCCGGGCAAGACCCGATGCGTTCCGAGCTGTTCCTGGTGGAAGGTGACTCCGCCGGCGGTTCCGCCAAGCAAGCGCGGGACAAGGAGTTCCAGGCGATCCTGCCGTTGCGCGGCAAGATCCTCAACACCTGGGAAGTCGATGGCAGCGAAGTGCTGGCCAGCCAGGAAGTGCATAACATCGCGGTCGCCATCGGCGTCGATCCGGGCGCGGCAGACATGAGCCAGTTGCGCTACGGCAAGATCTGTATCCTCGCCGACGCCGACTCTGACGGCCTGCACATTGCTACCTTGCTGTGCGCGTTGTTCGTGCAGCATTTCCGCCCGTTGGTGGATGCCGGTCACGTCTACGTCGCCATGCCGCCGCTGTACCGCATCGACCTGGGCAAGGAAATTTTCTACGCCCTGGACGAAGCCGAGCGCGATGGCATCCTTGACCGCCTGGTGGCCGAGAAGAAACGCGGCAAGCCACAGGTCACGCGATTCAAGGGCCTGGGTGAAATGAACCCGCCGCAACTGCGCGAAACCACCATGGACCCGAACACCCGGCGCCTGGTGCAGTTGACCCTGGAAGACTTCGCCGCCACCTCGGAAATGATGGACATGCTGCTGGCGAAGAAACGCGCCGGCGACCGCAAGACCTGGCTTGAATCCAAAGGCAACCTGGCTGAGGTACTGGGCTGATGCGCACAGGCGTCGCCCTGGCGATCCTGATGTTGAGCGGGCTGGCGGTCACCCAGGTGGCCGCAGCCAGCGTGGCAGAGCTCAAACTGGTCTCGGAACACCCGGTTGACGGCATGCGCGGTGGGAACCTGTCGGGCCTGGCGTTGTGTGGCAACGAGCTGTGGACGGTTTCGGACCGCGATGACGACCAGATCTACCGCCTGGATACCCGTGCGCCGACCTGGAGCGCGCAAGCGCTGACGATCGACGTGCCGCCCGTGCCCGAGTCCGGCCTGCCTTGGGGCTTGCGTTCGCGCACCAAGGCCGCTTCGTTCATACGTGGTGGTGACCTGGACTTTGAAGGCATCAGTTGTGATGCCGCAGGCAACCGCTACATTGTCAGCGAAGCCCATGCCGCGGTGTTGCAGGTACCCGCAACGGGCGCACCCGAGTGGTTGAAAATCGCGCCGGGCATGGTGCGTGAAGCCAGGGCCAGTGGCATGTTGCTGCACTTTAATGCCTTGTTCGAAGGCCTGGCGGTAAACCCTGAAGGCAATCAGATCTGGCTGGCTGCCGAGCGCGAACGCCGTGGCCTGGTCTCGATCAAGCGTGGGCAGAGCGTATGGGATTGCGATGGCCGTTGTGTATTGTTGAGCGAGGCCGGCCAGGAAGTGCAACCGGCGCAGTTCCCCAACGCCAAGGCCGTGTCCAAGGACTTTGCCGACTTGTCGCTGTTCAACGGCAAGCTGTTTACCCTGGAGCGCAATGCGTTCCAGATCTGCCGGCGCGACCCGCTCACGGCCAAGGTTGAGCAGTGCTGGTCGTTTGCCGACGAAGCCCTGACGCCGCAGCGACGTTACCCCCAGTCGTATGGCCTGGCTGAAGCCCTGTTGGTGGATGCCGACGGTGCCTGGGTCGGGATCGACAACAATTTCGGCCCGCGTGCCGATGGTGAAAAACGTCCGATGGTCTATCGTTTCGCCGCCCCGGACGGCGGCTGGAGTGCCCAGCCATGAATCGAGATTTTTTTGAATTGAATCAGCGCAGCGGCAGTTCCGCTGCGCCTTACCCCATGATGAGGCCCGCATGAGTGACATCCTCGCAGACAGTTTAGATGGCGTAGAACGCCGGTCGCTGGCTGAATTCACCGAAAATGCCTACCTCAACTACTCCATGTACGTGATCATGGACCGTGCCTTGCCGCATATCGGCGACGGCCTGAAGCCCGTGCAACGGCGCATCATCTACGCCATGAGTGAGTTGGGCCTGGACGCCGATTCCAAGCACAAGAAATCGGCGCGTACCGTCGGTGACGTGCTGGGTAAATTCCACCCCCACGGTGATTCGGCGTGCTATGAAGCCATGGTGCTGATGGCCCAGCCGTTCAGCTACCGCTATACCCTGGTGGACGGGCAGGGTAACTGGGGTGCACCGGATGACCCCAAATCCTTCGCCGCCATGCGTTACACCGAGGCGCGGCTGTCGCGTTATTCCGAAGTGCTGCTCAGCGAGCTGGGCCAGGGCACTGCCGACTGGGGGCCGAACTTTGACGGCACCCTCGACGAACCCCTGGTGTTGCCGGCGCGTTTGCCGAATATCCTGCTCAACGGCACCACCGGTATTGCGGTCGGCATGGCCACCGACGTGCCGCCGCACAACCTGCGCGAAGTCGCCACTGCCTGCGTGCGCTTGCTGGATGAGCCCAAAGCTACGGTCGAGCAGCTCTGCGAGCATATCCAGGGCCCGGATTACCCGACCGAAGCAGAAATCATCACGCCGCGCGCGGACCTGCTGAAGATGTACGAAACGGGCAAGGGCTCGGTGCGTATGCGCGCGGTGTACCACATCGAGGACGGCGACATTATTGTGACCGCGCTGCCGCACCAGGTATCGGGTGCCAAGGTGCTGGAGCAGATCGCCGCGTTGATGCAGGCCAAGCCGTCGAAATTGCCACAAGTGGCCGACCTGCGTGACGAGTCCGACCATGAGAACCCATGCCGCATCGTGATCATCCCGACCAACAGCCGGGTGGATCATGAAGTGCTGATGCAGCACTTGTTTGCCAGCACCGACCTGGAGTCCAGCTACCGGGTCAACGTCAATATCATCGGCCTGGACGGCAAGCCCCAGTTGAAGAACCTGCGCAATCTGCTGGTGGAATGGCTGGAATTCCGCGTGCAGACCGTGCGTCGCCGCCTGCAATTTCGCCTCGACAAGGTCGAGCGCCGCTTGCACCTGCTGGACGGCTTGCTGATCGCCTACCTCAACCTGGATGAAGTGATCCATATCATCCGTACCGCCGAGCATCCGAAGGCCGAGCTGATCGCGCGTTTCGAGCTGAGCGAAATCCAGGCGGACTACATTCTTGACACCCGCTTGCGCCAGTTGGCACGCCTGGAAGAAATGAAGCTGCGCGACGAGCAGGATGCACTGCTCAAGGAACAAGCCAAGCTGCAAGCCCTGCTGGGCAGCGAAGCCAAGCTCAAGAAGCTGGTGCGCAGCGAACTGATCAAAGACGCCGAAACCTATGGCGATGACCGTCGCTCGCCTATCGTCGAGCGCGCTGAAGCCAAGGCGCTGACCGAAACCGAGCTGTTGCCCAACGAGAAAATTACCGTCGTTCTGTCGGAAAAGGGTTGGGTTCGCTCCGCCAAAGGGCATGATATTGACGCCACCGGCCTTTCGTACAAAGCCGGTGATGGCTTCAAGACCGCTGCCGCCGGGCGTTCCAATCAATTCGCGGTGTTTATCGACTCGACCGGGCGCAGTTATTCGGTGCCGGCCCACACCCTGCCGTCTGCACGGGGGCAGGGCGAGCCGTTGACCGGGCGCCTCACGCCGCCACCGGGGGCGAATTTCGAGTGCGTGCTGTTGCCGGACGATGATTCGCTGTATGTCATCGCCTCCGACGCCGGTTACGGTTTCGTGGTCAAGGGTGAAGACCTGCAGGCCAAGAACAAGGCGGGCAAGGCGCTGTTGAGCCTGCCGAACAATGCCAAGGTGATCCTGCCAAGGCCGGTGGAGGATCGGGAGAGTAACTGGCTGGCGTCGGTGACCACCGAAGGGCGCTTGCTGGTGTTCAAGATCAGCGACTTGCCGCAGCTGGGCAAGGGTAAAGGCAACAAGATCATCGGGATTCCCGGTGACCGGGTGGCCAGTCGCGAGGAGTATGTGACTGACATCGCCGTGGTCCCGGAAGGTTCTACCCTGGTGCTCCAGGCCGGCAAGCGCACGTTGTCATTGCGCCCTGACGACCTTGAACACTACAAGGGTGAGCGTGGCCGGCGAGGTAACAAACTGCCACGAGGCTTCCAGCGAGTGGATGCCTTGCTGGTCGAAACGCCGGTTTAAGCGGTACTAGAGGCCTCGATCTACGATTTAACGCGTAGATCGATGCTTTCGCGCTGGAGTCATGGCGCATATTCACGGATGATATGGCCTTTCCAGCGCCGGCGTGGCCGAGCGTGTTCAGGTTATTTTTAGTATTACATTGTGGTTCGCCTTGTGGCAGCCACTTGGATGGGATGATGACTGCTCCACGCCTTCCTCTATTTTTGATGCTCGCTGGCCTTTTGGGGTTGGCGGGTTGCAGCACACATCAACCGGTATCGCTGTACCAGCTGGACAGCGGAAGTCCGGCTCAGCCAGCCCAAACCGCTGGCATGGCCGTATTGCTGGGGCCGGTAGTGGTTGCCGATTACCTGCAACGCGAAACCCTGCTTCAACGTCAGAACGACGGCAGCCTGCAAGGTTCCACAGATGGTCGTTGGGCCGGTAGCCTGTCGTCGGATATCAACCAGTTGATGTTGCGTCAGGTCGCCGGCCAGCTGGACAGCCAGCGTGTGGTCCTGGCACCGGGACCCTCCGGGTTCACCCCGGATGTACAGGTGTTGCTGACCATTACGCGGCTGGATTCCGGCAAGTCGCAACCGGCGATCCTGGATGCACAGTGGCGCCTGATCGACCGTCGCGGGCAGGTGCGGGACAACCGCATTGTGCATCTGCAGGAAGAGCACGCCGGCACCACTGCGTCCCAGGTCCAGGCCCAGGGTGTGCTGTTGCAGCACTTGGCACAGCAGTTGTCGGTGGCGCTCAAACCATTGGCCAACCAGCCGCCGATTGCCGAAGCGCAACCGCGTAAGCAGGCCCCCGCCCAGGCCAAGCCTGCGGCCCCGGAAAAACCGAAGATGCCGATGGCCACGCCGATTCGTACGGACTTGGAAGTGTTCAGATTCTGATCTGAATGGCGCACAAACAAAAGGCCCGCTGAATAAGCGGGCCTTTTTGTTGGGCTGCGATTTAAGCTGCACCACAACCCAAATGGGGGGTGGGCTTGTGTGTGAGCGGGCTTGCTCGCGAATCAGGTGTGTCAGGGGCGCATCAGCTGACTGACACGCCGCCTTCGCGAGCAAGCCCGCTCCCACATAAGCCCAGCTCCACAGTAGGTATAACGCTATGCCTCAGGGCTTACGGGTCTCATGCATCCGCGCCAACTGCCGTTCCAACATCGACGGATACGGCTCCATCAACCGCTCCACACAACTGGCCCCTTCAGGGCTGGCAATCGGGCGGATACGTGCGCGTTGGCGGATCAGCGTGTCTTCGCTGATCTTGCGCTCCACGAGCAGGAGGTTACGGCTGTGCTGGGACAAGGCCAGGGCATCCTGGGCGATTTCGGTCAGCAGCAGGTCGATCTGGCTGATGCCAAACAGGTCGTCACCCACAGTTAGACCCAGCTGCAGTTGCAGGGTAATGCCGCTGTCGGCTACTTCGATCTGCAGGGCATGGCCCAGGGCGCGCAACAGCTCGCCGCAGCAGATGGCATTGGTCAGGTAGTCCTCGCCGCTGTCTTCGCTGTGGAACAGCATCAGCGTGCTGCCATCGTTCAGGGTGTGCAGTTCGCTCTGGTAGAGCGAAGCGGCCTGGTCGAGGCAGTCACGGTAGCGTTCGAGCAGTTCGGTCAGGCGGGCGCGGGGCAGGCGGCGCAGTTGCTCCTGGGCACCCAGTTGCACGGCGAGTACAGCACTGTGCTGTGGCTCGGCGTTCTTGACCGCAACCGGTTTGGGCGCAGCGACTGGGGCGGCTGCCGAGGTGTCGCGCAGGTCGGCGAACGGGTCTTCGTCGTCCAGCTCGTCTTCCTCGGCCTTGATCACATGGCGCGGCGCAGGCTTGAGGCCGGCCACCGGGGCGCTTTCGTCGAAGCCTGGGTCGCGCAGGTCGCGCACTTCAAACTCAGGCTCGTCGTTGTAGTCCTCGGTGTCGTCGTACTCAGGCTCGGGCTCGGCTTCAGGCGCTTTCGGCTCCGGGGCAAAGCTGGTGTGGAGCTGGCGCGCGAGGTCGCCGATTTCGTCCTGGCGATCGGTGGCCGGGGTGTGTTCGTCGATATCCCGCAGCCAGATGCGCAGTTGCATCAACGGCGTGGAGATATGCCGACCAAGGCGCAGGCTCAAGGCCAGGGCCAAGGCCAGCAGGATCGCGCTCAGGATGCCCATGCTTTGCAGGCTGATGGTCATCGGCTGCTGGAACTGTTGCATATCAAGGCTGATACGCAGTTGGCCGGCCTTCACGTCCTGGAACGTGATATTGCTCTGATACAGGCCTTCGGCCTCACCGAGCAGGCCGTTTTTCGGGCGCTGCCCGGCCTCGGCCATGATCCGGTTGTCCACGCTATAGATGGCGGCGTGGGCCACCAGCGGGTTCTTGGTCAGGTTGTTGAGCAATACGTTGAGGCTGAGGATGTCGTTGGACACCAGCAACTCAGTCGCCGAAGTGGCAGTCTGGGTTGTCAGGCTCGCGCCCAGGGCGTCAGCTTGCTCGTGCATGGCCTGCTTGAACTGCAAACCCATCACGCAGGCGTAGATCACCAGGGCCAGAGCGACCAGGATCACGTTATGGCTGGCGATGCGCAATGCAATCGGTACACGGCGATGGCGCAGTGCCCGGAAGATCAGCAGGAAGAAGTTATCGGTTTTTACTGGCGTGGGCCGGTTCACTTGCGCTCGGCTCTTGGTCCGTGAAGTTGACGCGCAGTATAGCGACAGGCCCCTGGCCGGCAAAGCGCTGCCTGTGCCCGATGGTCACTGAAAGTGGGTAGAATGCGGTTTTTTTCCAGCCTGGGGGTGCGCTTTGCGCGAAATTGTCCTGATCAACATCACGGGTGAAGACCGACCGGGTCTCACCGCAGCCATTACCGGCGTCCTGGCCCAGGGTGGTGTGAACATTCTCGACATCGGCCAGGCAGTGATCCACGACACCTTGTCGTTCGGCATCCTGGTGGAGATCCCCAGTACCGAACAGGCCTCCTCGGTACTCAAGGACATCCTGTTTACGGCGTATAAGCTCGATCAACAGGTACGTTTCACCCCGGTGTCCGAAGCTGACTACCAGCACTGGGTCGAAGGCCAGGGTAAAAAGCGCCATATCGTCACCCTGTTGACCCGCAAGGTAACGGCTGAGCAGCTGCAGCGCGTCAGTTCGATCACCGCGCAATACGGATTGAATATCGACCATATTGACCGTCTGTCGGGTCGCATGCCATTGGACACCCCGGCTGACAAAGGCAAGGGCTGCATCGAGTTCTCCGTGCGCGGTGAACCGGCTGACGCGCAAGCGCTGCGCGCCGACTTCCTGAGCGTGGCCCAGGAACTGAATGTCGATATCGCCTTCCAGGAAGACTCCCTGTTCCGTCGCAACCGCCGCTTGGCGGTGTTCGACATGGACTCCACCTTGATCGAAGCCGAAGTCATCGACGAGCTGGCCAAGGCGGCCGGTGTGGGCGAGCAAGTTTCTGAGATTACTGAGCGCGCGATGGCCGGCGAGCTGGATTTTCGTGCCAGCTTCAAGGAGCGTCTGGCGCTGCTCAAGGGCCTGGATGTGGGTGTGCTGGATTCGATCGGCGCGTCGCTGCGCCTGACTGAAGGCGCCGAAACCCTGTTCGCCGAACTCAAGCGACTGGGCTACAAGACCGCCATCCTGTCCGGCGGCTTCACGTACTTCGCCAAGCAGTTGCAGGCCAAGCTGGGCATTGACTATGTATTCGCCAACGAGCTGGAAGTGGTGGATGGCAAAGTGACTGGCGTCGCGGTGGAGCCGATTGTCGACGCCCAGCGCAAGGCCGACCTGCTCAAGGAATTGGCCCATAAGGAAGGCTTGCGCCTGGAGCAGACCATTGCGGTCGGCGACGGCGCCAATGACTTGCCGATGCTGGCGATTGCCGGGTTGGGCGTAGCGTTCCGTGCCAAACCGTTGGTCAAGCAATCGGCCAAGCAGGCGATTTCGACACTGGGGCTGGATGGCGTGCTGTATCTGCTGGGCTTGCGTGACCGCGACGGTCAGCTATAAGCCGATCTCACTGTCACTGATCGTTCCCACGCTCCGCGTGGGAACGCCTCCAGTGACGCTCTGCGTCACGCTTTGGGCGCAGAGCGCCTCGGGCTGCATTCCCACGCGGAGCGTGGGAACGATCAATCTCACCAGCAATATCAGGCTTTAGCGGCGGCGATACCCTGGCCCATCTGCACCGGCGTACCCGCTGCCAGTTCTTCAGCCCACTTCACCTGGTCCGGCCCGAACAGCACGATGGCAGTGGAGCCCAGTTTGAAACGACCCAGTTCCGCACCCTTCTCCAGGTGAATCGGCGCGCGGGCCGCTTCGTCGTAGCGGAAGGTTTTCAGCTCGCGTTTCGGCGGCGTTACCAAACCGGCCCACACGGTTTCAATCGACGCAACGATCATCGCACCTACCAACACCACGGCCATCGGGCCGCGTTCGGTGTCGAACAAGCAGACAACGCGCTCGTTACGGGCGAACAGTTCCGGCACGTTTTCGGCGGTGGTCTGGTTGACCGAGAAAATCCGCCCTGGCACATACACCATCTCGCGCAGGGTACCGGCCAGTGGCATGTGCACCCGGTGGTAGTCCTTGGGCGACAGGTAAATTGTCGCGAACTCGCCGCCCATGAACGGCGCAGCCATTGCCGCATCGCCACCGAGCAGTTCCAGCACGCTGAAGCTGTGGCCCTTGGCCTGGAAGATACGGCCATGTTCGATCGGGCCTAGCTGGCTGACCGCGCCATCGGCAGGGCTCAGCACTGCGCCTGGGGTTGGATCCAACGGACGGGCGCCGTCTTTCAGCGCGCGGGTGAAGAAGGCGTTGAAGTGCTCGTAGGCGGTCAGGTCTTCCACCAGGGCCTGGGACATGTCCACCTGGTAGCGCTTGGCGAACCAGGCAGTGAAGGCGTTCTTGAACCAGCGCACGCGGCACTCGGCGATGCAACCAGCCAGGCGCGACAGCAAGTGGTGCGGCAGCAAGTACTGGCTGAGGATAAACAACTGCTTTTTCATAACTGTCCTTAAACCTTAAATCTCAACGGGGGTGTCGGGGTGGTTGCCCCATTCGCCCCAGGAACCGGCATAACCTTTGACTCGCGGATAACCGAGCGCCTTGGCCACCAGGTAGGTGAAGCCAGAGCGGTGGTGAGTCTGGCAGTGGGTGATGATTTCTTTGTCTTTGGTCAGCCCGAGGTCTTCGAGGATTTGCGGCATGTCACGGCGGATACGCAGGTTGCGCGTCTTGTCCATGCCGGCAGTCCATTCGAAGTTCACCGCGCCGGGAATGTGGCCGCCCTTGGCTGCGAGCACTTTCTCGCCGGAATACTCCAGCGGGCCACGAGCGTCCCAGATCCCCAGGTCGGCCGCGCCGAGGCGGCTTTGCAGGTATTCGCGGGTGGCTGTGGGGCCGTCGTGCAGCGTAAGGCTGACCGGGCCGCCGGCTGCTGGGGGCACATCGGTGGAAAGCGGGTGCCCTTCCTCCAGCCAAGCCAGCAGGCCGCCGTCGAGGTAGTGATATTTCTGGTGGCCGATCACGTCGAGTATCCAGATAAAACGCCCGGCCCAACCGCCGCCTTCGTCGTCGTAGACCACATAGGTGGCGTCCGGGGTGTGGCCCAGTTCGCCGAACAGTTTTTCCAGGTCGGCCTTGCTTGGTAGCAGGCCGGGTGCCGGTGGCTGTCCCAGTTGGGTGCGCTTGGGGTCAACGAAATGCGCGCCGGGGATATGCCCTTCGGCGTAGCGGGCGACACTGGTGAGGTCTACCAGTATCAAGTGCTTGGAATCGAGGCGACCCAACAGGTCGGCGGATTCGATCACCAGCGGCAAGCCAGAGAAGTCAGGCATGTGAGGTCTCCTGGGCACAAATGTTGGCGATAAAGGCCGGTGATTGTAGCGCAAGCATCAGGCGCTGCGGTTGGTAAAGCTGTGCAGGGCTTTCTCGATGCATTGGGCGGTTTTGCCGAACGCTTGCACGGTGGTTTCCGAGAACGGCCCGCCGCCCTGGTCCGCCACGATCAGCATGACCACACGGCCGTTGCAGCTCAGTGAGCGCAGTAGCAGATGCTCGCCAATAAACAGACGACGCAGGATCGGTGGCAGCAATGCGGAAAACTGCGCATGGTTGTCGGGGTTCAGGCGTACCTGGGCGGACTTTTCCAGCAGGCGTTGCAGCAGTGTGCTGTTCACCACATCCAGGCTCAGGTGAGCCGCGTCCTTGGGCAGGCCGTCGGCCTGGTGTACACGCAAGGTGCTCAAGGCGCGATCTGCCATGAATATCAGTACCCGCTGCATGCCACTGGCGACCAGGGCTTCCTTGGCGCAAGTGGTCAGGTGCATGGCGTTGGCAAAGCGGCTCGGCTCCACCAGCAACTCGGTGCAGCGCGTGCGCCACACGGCCAAGGCTTCGGCCGTGGGCGGTGGTGCAGGCAGCAAGCCGCGATGGACTTTCTGCACATGCCACGGCCAGATCAGCGATAGCGCCGGGTGCCAGAGATCGGGCATCAAGGTGGTGCGAGCGCTGGTCACCGCTTGCTGGTGGGCTTGCTGTTGCACATCGCTCAATGGCGTTTGCAGGTACAGCGCCGTCAGGTATTGCCAGCGCTCTGTGTGCGGGCAGGTCCAGGATTCCTGGGCCGACATCGCCAAGCCATTGGCCAGCAACACGGTATTGGCCGGCTGGTTCAGCCAGCGTCGCAGGTTGGGCTCGGCATCGAGCAATTGCTGGTGACGCAGGGCATCGTCTTGACGGGCAATGTGCAGCGCCTTGACCAGCAGGCGTTGCTCGGCCAACAGCAACTTGTAGCCCTGTGAAACCCAGATCGGCAGGTGCCAGGCTTCGGTCAGGCCCAGGCACAGGTCGAGCAAGCGCACGCCGAATAGCTGTTGCTCGACCTGGCGTGCCGATTGGCCTTTATGGATCACCCGCAACTCCCACTCTTCCAAAAGCTTGGGGTAGGCGACGGCCATCGGCCACAGTGGCGACAAAAACAGCAGGCTGCCCCAGTGGATGTCCTGCCACAACCGCGCCAGGCGACTGCCGAACAAACCGTTAGCTTGCTGGGATGCGTGCTGGCTGATTAGCAACAGTTGACGCAAGGCCACGGGGATTTCCTGGGCGGGTACCGAAGGCAGGCGCGCCAACAGCTCTTCGGCACGTTTGAGGCCAAGACGGTTAAGTGCGACTTCAAGGTTTTCCGCAGGTTCGGCCAGGCTGCCGTGGGCTTGGCTGTTGGCTTCGCGCATCACACTCAGCACCAGGGCCGGACTGTTTTGCATCAACTCAGCAATATCTCGCAATGAACTGCGGCTATCGCGAATAGCTTTGCACACGCGTTCGTGGCTGGCCTGGGGCACGGGCAGCAGCACGTCGTCCAGGCACTTGATCCAAGCGGCGAGGGTATTGGGGCGGTTTGTTGGGGTTGTCGTTTCAATTGCCATGATTGGGGCGCGATCATCACTTGCGTTCAACACGCCCGGAACGGGCCGAATTGGCTTTTCGCCTTAACGGGCTATAGTCTGGCGCAGTTTTGCCGATAAGTAGAACAAGAGTTTTCTGCTGCACCCAATATGTCCATGAACCCGACGGCGCAAGTACCCCTCTCCTATGGCTAAAATTATCGGCATCATTGTCGTCATCGCAAGTGTGCTCGGAGGGTACGTCCTCTCCCACGGTAAAATCGCCGCACTGATCCAGCCTTTCGAAGTGCTGATTATCGGCGGTGCCGCGTTCGGCGCATTTTTGCAGGCCAACCCAGGCTATATGACCATGCACGTGGTCAAGAAGTCCCTGGGCATGTTCAGCTCGCGCTTCTCCCACACGTTTTATCTGGAAGTGCTGGGGCTGATCTACGAGATCCTCAACAAAAGCCGCCGCGAAGGCATGATGGCGATCGAAGGCGATATCGAAGACGCCGCGGCCAGCCCGATTTTTGCCAAGTACCCGGCCGTGCTCAAAGACGAGCGCATGACCGCGTATATCTGTGATTACCTGCGCATCATGTCCTCCGGCAACATGGCGCCCCACGAGCTGGAAGGCCTGTTCGACATGGAGTTGTTCAGCCTCAAGGAAGAGCTGGAGCATCCTTCCCACGCCGTGACCGGCATCGCCGACGGCATGCCCGGTTTCGGTATTGTCGCGGCGGTACTGGGTATCGTGGTGACCATGGCGTCCCTGGGCGAAGGCGATCAGGCGGCCATCGGCATGCACGTAGGTGCGGCGCTGGTGGGGACCTTCTTCGGTATTCTCGCCGCCTATGGTTTCTTCGGCCCGCTCGCCACCTCCCTGGCCCACGATGCCAAGGAAGAAATCAACCTCTACGAAGCGATCAAGGCGTGCCTGGTGGCATCGGCCTCGGGCATGCCGCCGTCGCTGGCTGTGGAGTTCGGGCGCAAGGTGCTGTACCCGAAACATCGCCCAAGCTTCTCCGAGCTGGAACAAGCGGTTCGCGGTCGCTAAGCCATGGAAAACAACCAGCCGATCATCATCAAGCGCGTCAAGCGCTTCGCTGCGGGGCACCATGGCGGCGCCTGGAAAATCGCCTTCGCCGACTTTGCCACGGCGATGATGGCGTTCTTCCTGGTGTTGTGGCTGATGTCCACCGCTACGCCAGAACAGAAAATCGCCATCGCCGGCTACTTCAAAGACCCGATTGGCTTTTCGGAAAGCGGTACGCCGTTTGTCATTGACCTGGGCGGCTCGCCGGAACTGGCGCCCGAGCGCACCATCAACCCGGAAGTGCAAACTGAATCGCCTCAGGAAAAAATCCCGATCGAGCGCGACACTGTCGAATCCATGGCCGAGCAGGTCGAACAGGAGCGACTGGAACTGTTGCTGCAGGAATTGCAGAACAAGGTTGAAGAAAACCCACAGTTGCTGAAGTTCAAGGACCAGATTTCCTTCGAGATCACCCCCGAGGGGCTGCGCATCCAGATTACCGATGCCGCCAACCGGCCGATGTTCGACTCGGGCAGTGCGCGCTTGAAGCCGTACTTTGAAGACATCCTGCTGGCCATGGCTGACACCATCAAGGCGGTGCCCAACAAGATCAGCATCAGCGGGCACACCGACGCCAAGCCCTACGCGGGCCAGGGTGATTTCGGCAACTGGGAACTCTCGGCCAACCGCGCCAATGCTGCCCGACGTGCGCTGGTGGCCGGCAGCTACCCGGACCCGCAAGTGGCGCGGGTGGTGGGCTTTGCCTCCTCGCAGCTGTTTGATCCCAAAGACCCGTACAACCCGGTCAACCGCCGTATCGACATCGTGGTGCTGACCAAAAAAGCCCAGCGTGCGATTGAGGGTGATCAACCACCGCTACCGGCACCGACCCAGGGCGACGGTGCGCCAGGCGAAGTGCCGGCCGACCCGAACGCGCTGCCTCCGGAGCAGGAACCGCTGCCAGCCCATGAGCTGCGCCAGAAGCTGAACCTGTTTGATGACGGGGGCGTCAAGGATCCTACGGCGCCTGCACCGGGGTCATAGTTGATCTAAGCGCTGGAAACGTAAACGCCCCGATCATTCGGGGCGTTTTCATGTGTGTTCAAAGTGGGAGGTACGCTTTGACACCACTGACTACGCCTCGCATGTCGTCGGCGCACAGGCGTGGGACGAAGTACTCTCGACCTTTGGAGCGAGTCTTTCTATGCAACTTGTCGAGGCGCTCAAAGCTGACGGTATAAATCATGTCGCACTTCACCCATAGCTCTTTATAGCCATCGGACTGAAGTGGATTGGTGCGTAGCAAATGGTGCCAGTCGTATTGGGTCGCTGGTGCAGTAGAGGAGATTGGCACCACGGTGCAGAGCTTGCGACTGTGAGTCGCGGTAGGAGATATCACTACGACTTTGCGGATCTTCAGCATTTCCGGGGCGACAAAGCCTCGGGTGAAGTCACACAGCAAAACGTCGCCTTGTTTGGGGTGATAGTAGAGAGCCAAATGTTAATTCCCCACAAAAAGCAAAGCCGCCCGAAGGCGGCTTCATTCGACACGCAGTGGAGCTTGCTTCGCCCCTTCTGCGCCGCTGGATCAACTCCGAAAAGGATCCAGACTCCTGCCAGCTTTCGCTGGTGACGGAGCAATTATGAGCATCAGGAAATCCGAATACAAGCTGGCTTGTGCGTATCAGCCACCCAGTTGACTCGAATTCTTGATGCCTGCTCCTGTTAAATCAATGGGCTAGGGCTTTCAGCCCGCTGGTTTATGTGTATCAAGAAATTGACCGTCAATAATTGCTCTCAGGCAAGCTCGCAATAATCGACCGATAGCTGTTCATCCGCTGCTGCTGCACGCGCCCATCTTCCAGTGCCTTGAGCAATGCACAGCCCGGTTCGCGGTCGTGTTTGCAGTCGCGGAAGCGGCAGGTGCCGATCAGGTCGTTGAACTCGATGAAGCCCGCTTCCACATCGCTGCGGCTGACGTGGCCCAAGCCGAATTCACGGATACCCGGTGAGTCGATCAACTCGCCGCCGCCCGGGAAGTGGAACAACCGCGCGGTGGTGGTGGTGTGGGTGCCCTGGCCGGACAGTTCCGACAGCGGGCCCACGCGGGTTTCGACTTCAGGCAACAGGCTGTTGACCAGCGACGACTTGCCCACGCCTGACTGGCCGACGAACACGCTGATCCGCCCGTCCAACTGCTGTTGCAGTTGTTCCATGCCGTTGCCGTGGTGAGCCGACACTTCCAGCACCGGGTAGCCCAGGGTGCGATAGACCGCCAGCAGCGCATTGAGCGCCGGGGCGTTCTGCTCGTCGATCAGGTCGAATTTGTTCAGCAGCAGCAACGGGCGGATGCCAGCATGCTCGGCCGCGACCAAGTAGCGGTCGATCAGGTTGGCATGGGGTTCGGGCAGTGGCGCGAACACGATCACGATCATGTCAACGTTGGCCGCCACCGGCTTGAGCTGCCCACGGCTGTCGGGGCGGCGCAGCTCGGTACTGCGCGGCAACTGGGCGACGATGACGCCGATGCCCTGGTTGCCGGCACGCCACACCACCTTGTCGCCGGTGACCAGCGCGGGCAGGTTGGCGCGCAAGTGGCAACGGAACACCTGGCCCGCGAGTTCGCCTTCGAGCGCCTCGACTTCGACCTGCACACCAAAGTGCGCGATCACCAAGCCGGTTTGTTCGGGCCCCAGGTCGCCGCCCTCGAGCGCTTCCACGGCGGAGGATTCACGTTTGGCGGCGCGGGCGGCGCGTTCACCTTGAATCTTTTCGATGCGCCAGTTTTGGCGACGGTTGAGCTGGCGTTTGGCCATTGGTGTTCCGTGTCGATAATGCAAAAGTTGGGTAAAACGGTCGCGAGTCTAGCACGCCCCCGCCTGCTAAACTGCCCGGCTACGCCAAGGTGCCAAGAGAATCAAGCCATGCAAAACCCACAGAACCTGATTTGGATCGATCTGGAAATGACCGGTCTGAACCCCGACACCGACGTCATCATCGAGATGGCGACCATTGTCACCGACAGCAACCTCAACACCTTGGCCGAAGGCCCGGTGATCGCCATCCACCACAGCGACGCCGTACTCGCCACCATGGACGAGTGGAACACCCGCACCCACGGTAACTCCGGGCTGACCCAGCGCGTGCGCGACAGCCGCATCAGCATGGCCGAAGCCGAGGCCGAAACCATCGCCTTCCTGGAAAAATGGGTGCCCAAGGGCAAATCGCCGATCTGCGGCAACAGCATCTGCCAGGACCGTCGCTTCCTTTATACGCACATGAAGGGGCTGGAAAGTTACTTCCATTACCGCAACCTGGACGTGTCGACCTTGAAGGAACTGGCTGCGCGTTGGGCCCCGGAAGTCAAAGACAGCTTCCATAAAGGCAGCACGCACCTGGCGTTGGATGATATTCGCGAGTCGATTGCCGAGTTGCAGCATTACCGCAAGCATTTCATCAAGGCTTGAAAGTGTAGCGCCAGGCCTGGCGTCTTCGCGAGCAAGCCCGCTCCCACATTTGACCGAGTTCTCATGACGAACGCGGAACACATGTGGGAGCGGGCTTGCTCGCGAAGGGCGCGACGCGGTCTTTCGCCAAACGCCCCCTTTTGGTGCCATCAGCAAATGATTAGACTGCCGGCCTCTCTGTCAGGATCGCCATCATGTTGCTGATGCTCTACCTCGTCGCCATCACCGCCGAAGCCATGACTGGCGCCCTGTCCGCGGGGCGGCGTGGCATGGACTGGTTTGGCGTGGTGCTGATCGCTTGCGTGACAGCCCTGGGCGGCGGTTCGGTGCGCGATGTGTTGCTCGGCCACTACCCGCTGACCTGGGTCAAACACCCGGAGTACCTGGTGTTGACCTCCGTTGCGGCATTGGTGACGATCTTTATCGCGCCCTTGATGCGCCACCTGCGCTCGCTGTTCCTGGCGCTGGATGCGGTGGGGTTGGTGGCCTTCACCCTGATCGGCTGCATGACCGCCCTGGAAATGGGCCACGGTATGTTGGTGGCGTCGGTCAGCGGGGTCATCACCGGGGTATTCGGCGGCATCCTGCGGGATATCTTCTGTAACGACATCCCGCTGATCTTCCGCCGCGAGCTGTATGCCAGCGTGTCGTTCCTGGCTGCCTGGTTCTACTTGCTGTGCCTGTACCTGGAGCTGCCCAGCGAGCAAGCGATTCTGCTGACGCTGTTCAGTGGCTTCCTGTTACGCCTGCTGGCGATCCGGTTTCACTGGGAAATGCCCAAGTTCGTCTACAACGACGATGTGCACTAGCGGGCCGCGTGTTGCTCCAGCGCCCATTCCACGTGTTCGCGTACCAACTCCGACGGGTAGTCCCGCCGCGCCTTGAGTGCTTCCAATACCGGAATGCTGGAGGGCGCATTGCCCAGGCCCACCGCCAGATTGCGTAACCAGCGCTCATAACCGGCACGGCGCAGGGGTGAGCCCTCGGTGCTGCTGAGGAATTTATCCTCGTCCCACATAAACAATTCGGCCAGTTCAGCGTTATCCAGATTGTGCCGTGGCTTGAAATCGCTTTCGGCGGTGGGTCGGGCGAAACGATTCCACGGGCAAACGATCTGACAGTCATCGCAGCCAAATACCCGGTTGCCGATCAGTGGGCGCAGGTCTTCGGGGATGGCGCTCTTGAGTTCGATGGTCAGGTAGGAAATGCAGCGCCGGGCGTCCAGTACATAGGGGCCGACGAAGGCGTTAGTGGGGCAGATGTCCAGGCAGGCGGTGCAGCGGCCACAGTGTTCGGTGGTGTGGGGTGGGTCTACCGGCAAGGGCAAATCGACAAACAGCTCGCTCAGGAAGAAATAACTGCCGGCCTTGCGGTTGAGCACAAGGGTGTTTTTACCGATCCAGCCCAGGCCCGCTTGCTCGGCAATGGCTTTTTCCAGGACGGGCGCGCTGTCGACAAAGGCGCGAAAGCCGAACGGCCCGATCTGCGCCTGGATGCGGTCGGCCAGTTGCTGCACGCGCTTGCGGATCAGCTTGTGGTAGTCGCGGCCCAGGGCGTAGCGCGATATATAGGCTTTTTCTGGTTGGGCCAGCAATTGCGCCATCTGGGTGTCGCCGGGCAGGTAGTCCATGCGCAGTGACACCACGCGCAAGGTGCCGGGCACCAGCTCGTCCGGGTGGGAGCGTTTGCTGCCGTGGGCGCCCATGTACTCCATCTCGCCGTGGTAACCCGCGTCGAGCCAGCGTTGCAGGTGCTGTTCATGCTCAGCCAGGTCGAGGCCGCTGATGCCCACTTGTTGAAAGCCCAGCTCGCGACCCCAGTCTTTGATCGATTGGGCGAGGGCGGGCAGATCGGAGGTAATAGCAGACATGAGACAGGGGAAACCACAGGTTAGATGCGTATAATTCTGCCAGACATCGGAGCTTGAAGACGCATGCCTCAGACAAAACACCCAATTACCGACGTTCAGCTGTTGTTGCCCGGCCATTTGCCGCAACTGGCTGCGCGTTCCCCGGACGCCCATAAGGGCCAGTTCGGCCACCTGCTGGTCATCGGTGGTGACCGTGGCGTTGGCGGCGCGGCGTTGCTGAGCAGCGAAAGCGCCTTGCGCAGCGGCGCCGGCATGGTCTCGCTGGCGACGCGGCCGGAACACGTGCCGGCCGCTCTGGCTCGGCTGCCGGAGGTCATGGCCGTCGGCGTGAGCTCGGCCAACCAGTTGATGGGCCTGCTGGAAAAAATCTCGGTGATCGTCATTGGCCCAGGCCTCGGCGATGCCGCCTGGGGCAAGAGCTTGTTGTCGGTCGCGGCCAATGCCAGCCTGCCGCAGGTGTGGGATGCCGATGCGCTCAATCAACTGGCCACTGGCAGCGTCGAGCTGCCGGCCAACTGTGTAATTACCCCTCATCCGGGCGAAGCTGCGCGTTTGTTGGGGCTCTCGACAGCCGAGGTTCAGGCTGATCGCCTTAAGGTGACGCGCGCGTTGAGCCAAAGATTCAATGCCGTGACTATCCTCAAGGGTGCAGGCAGTTTGATTGCCAGCCCGGATGGGCGTGTGTCGCGGTGTGATCAAGGCCACCCGGCGATGGCAACAGCTGGGCTCGGTGATGTTTTGGCCGGTCTGGTCGGGGCGCTATTGGCTCAGGGTATGCCCGCGTACGAAGCGAGCTGCCTGGCCGTGTGGTTGCACGCGACCGCCGGAGACCGCCAGGGCAGTTTTGGTCGCGGCTTGGCCGCCAGCGACCTGATCCCCGCCATTCGTCAATTGCTGGAGGAGCAGTCGCCGTGCCTGAAGTAATTCTTTTCCTGGCAGATGAAGAGGCCATGGTCGCGTTGGGTCAGCGTATTTCGCAGGTCACGCAAGGGGCCGGGTTGATCTTTCTCGAGGGCGATCTGGGCGCAGGCAAAACCACATTGTCCCGGGGGATTATTCGCGGCCTTGGCCATACCGGCGCGGTAAAAAGCCCGACCTTCACGTTGGTCGAGCCTTACGAGATCGGCGACGTGCGTGCTTTCCACTTCGACCTCTATCGCCTGGTCGATCCGGAAGAGTTGGAGTTCATGGGCATCCGTGATTACTTCGACGATGATGCGCTGTGCCTGATCGAGTGGCCAAATAAAGGCACAGGCTTTTTGCCAAAGCCGGACCTGACCATTACCATTACGCCGCATGAGCACGGACGTCAGCTGAAGTTGTTGCCCCAGAGCCCACGCGCTGAGTCGTGGTGTGCTGCTCTGGCATTGGAATTCAAATAATTGGTGGGGTTAGGTATGCGCTTTCGCGCGTTGGTTGCTGTCGTGGGGGTGTTGCTTGCGGCAATGACTGTCAATGCTCTGGCTGCTTCACAGGTGAAAAGTGTTCGCCTGTGGCGAGCGCCGGATAACACGCGACTGGTGTTCGACCTGTCTGGCCCGGTCCAGCACAGCGTCTTTACCTTGACGGCGCCTGATCGCCTGGTGATCGATATCAACGGTGCCAGCCTGGCCGCGCCGCTGAAAGTCTCCACCGCCAACACGCCCATTACCGCCATGCGCTCGGCCCAGCGTACGCCGACCGACCTGCGTGTGGTCATCGACCTGAAAAAGGCCGTGACCCCCAAAAGCTTCTCCCTGGCCCCCAACGCCCAGTACGGCAACCGCCTGGTGGTCGACCTGTTCGACAACCCCGCCGACGCCGCACCGCCGCCTGCGCCAACGCCGAGCGTGGCGACGGTGCCTGCGGTGCCGGTCAACCCTTCGCAACCCCAGGTCAAGCTGCCACCACCGCCGCCTGCCCCTGCAGGCAAGCGCGACATTATCGTGGTGATCGACGCCGGCCATGGTGGCGAAGACCCTGGGGCTTCCGGCTCCCGCGGCCAGCATGAGAAAGACGTGGTGCTCGCCATCGCCCGTGAACTGCAGCGCCAGGTCAATGGCATGAAAGGCTACCGCGCCGAGCTTACCCGTACCGGTGACTACTTCATTCCGTTGCGTGGCCGTACCGAAATTGCCCGTAAGAAGGGCGCTGACCTGTTCGTGTCCATTCACGCCGACGCCGCGCCTTCAACCGCTGCCTTTGGCGCCTCGGTATTTGCCCTGTCGGATCGCGGCGCTACCTCCGAGACTGCGCGCTGGCTGGCCGACAGTGAAAACCGTTCCGACTTGATCGGCGGGGCCGGCAACGTCTCCCTTGATGACAAGGACAAGATGCTCGCAGGCGTACTGCTCGACCTGTCGATGACCGCCTCGCTGACCTCCAGCCTCAACGTGGGCCAGAAAGTCCTGAGCAATATCGGTCGCGTGACCTCGCTGCACAAGCAGCGCGTAGAACAAGCCGGGTTCATGGTGTTGAAATCGCCGGATATCCCGTCGATCCTGGTGGAAACCGGGTTTATCTCCAACGCCAACGAAGCGTCGAAACTGGCCAGCGCCAGCCACCAGCAAGCGCTGGCGCGCTCCATCAGCGCCGGTGTGCGCCAGTTCTTCCAGCAGAACCCGCCGCCGGGCACCTATATCGCCTGGCTGCGCGACTCCGGCAAAATCGCCCAGGGCCCGCGTGACCATCGTGTGCAACCCGGTGATACCGTTGCCATGCTGGCGGTCCGTTTCCAGGTCACGCCTGCAGCCTTGCGCAGCGCCAATAACCTGAAAACCGATGAGTTGAAGATCGGCCAGGTGTTGACCATCCCCGGTACTTCATTGGCGGCGCAGTGATGAGCGAATCCACCTTGAACAGCGGCTCACGCATTGAATTGCTCAGCCCGCGCCTTGCCAACCAGATCGCCGCGGGTGAGGTGGTTGAGCGCCCGGCGTCGGTGATCAAGGAGTTGCTGGAAAACAGCATCGACTCGGGTGCCAAACGCATTGATGTCGATGTGGAGCAGGGCGGCGTCAAGCTGCTGCGGGTACGTGACGATGGCAGCGGCATCTCTTCGGATGACCTGCCCCTGGCCCTGGCCCGCCACGCCACCAGCAAGATCCGCGACTTGGAGGACCTGGAGCGGGTCATGAGCCTGGGCTTTCGTGGTGAGGCCCTCGCCTCCATCAGCTCCGTGGCCCGCCTGACCCTGACCTCCCGCACCCGCAGCGCCGAGCAAGCCTGGCAGGTGGAAACCGAAGGCCGCGACATGGCGCCTCGGGTCCAGCCGGCGGCGCACCCGGTGGGTACCTCAGTGGAAGTGCGCGACCTGTTTTTCAATACCCCGGCGCGGCGCAAATTCCTCAAAGCCGAGAAAACCGAATTCGATCACCTGCAAGAAGTCATCAAGCGCCTGGCCCTGGCCCGTTTCGACGTGGCCTTTCACCTGCGCCACAATGGCAAGACCATCCTCAGCCTGCACGAAGCCAACGACGACGCCGCCCGTGCTCGGCGGGTGGCGGCGGTGTGTGGCAGCGGGTTCCTGGAGCAGGCGCTGCCGATTGAGATCGAGCGCAATGGCTTGAGGTTGTGGGGCTGGGTCGGGTTGCCGACGTTCTCCCGCAGCCAGGCCGATTTGCAGTATTTCTTTGTGAACGGCCGGGCGGTCCGCGACAAACTGGTGGCCCATGCGGTGCGCCAGGCTTATCGCGATGTGCTGTTCAACGGGCGACACCCGACTTTTGTGCTGTTCTTTGAGGTTGACCCTTCGGTGGTCGACGTCAACGTGCACCCGACCAAACACGAGGTGCGCTTCCGTGACGGGCGCATGGTGCATGACTTCCTCTACGGCACGCTGCACCGCGCCTTGGGTGACGTGCGCCCGGATGATCAGTTGTCGGCGCCGATTGTCACGGCCGTGGTACGCCCGAGCGGTCCGGAAGCCGGCGAGTTCGGCCCCCAGGGTGAGATGAGCCTGGCGGCCAACCTGCTGCAATCGCCGCAGGCGCAGCCAGCCTACACGGCGCCGAATTCGGGTGCCGGTGCGGGTTATCAGTACCAATACACACCGCGCCCGCAATCGACGGCGCCGGTGGCCGAAGCCCAGGCGGCGTACCGTGAGTTTTTCGCGCCGTTGCCGGGTGCCGAGCCGGGTGCTGCTGTGGCGTTGCCCGAAGGCGGCGGTGATATTCCGCCGCTGGGCTATGCCCTGGCGCAGCTCAAAGGCATTTATATCCTCGCCGAAAACGCCCATGGCCTGGTGCTGGTGGACATGCACGCTGCCCATGAACGGATCATGTACGAGCGCCTGAAGATCGCCATGGCCAGCGAAGGCCTCAGCGGCCAGCCGCTGCTGGTGCCCGAATCCCTGGCGGTGAGCCAGCGTGAAGCCGACTGCGCAGAAGAACATCACAGTGTGTTCCAGAAGCTGGGCTTCGAACTGCAACGCCTGGGCCCGGAAACCCTGGCGATCCGCCAGATTCCCGCGCTGCTCAAGCAGGCCGAGGCCAACCGCCTGGTGGCCGACGTACTGGCAGACCTGATGGAGTACGGCACCAGTGACCGTATCCAGGCGCATATCAACGAATTGCTCGGCACCATGGCCTGCCACGGCGCCATCCGCGCCAACCGCCGCCTGGCCCTGCCGGAAATGAACGGCCTGCTGCGCGACATGGAAAACACCGAGCGCAGCGGCCAATGCAACCATGGCCGACCGACCTGGACCCAGATGGGCCTGGATGATCTGGACAAACTATTTTTGCGCGGCCGCTGATGAGTGCCTTGCCTCCCGCCATTTTCCTGATGGGCCCCACGGCCGCCGGCAAGACCGACCTGGCCATCGAGCTGACCAAGGTGCTGCCCTGCGAATTGATCAGCGTCGACTCTGCCCTGGTTTACCGGGACATGGATATCGGTACGGCCAAGCCGTCGAAGGCGCTGTTGGCCCAGTATCCGCACAAGTTGATCGACATCATCGATCCGGCGCAGAGCTATTCGGCGGCGGATTTTCGCACCGACGCCCTGGCGGCCATGGCCGAGATCACCGCGCGCGGCAATATCCCGCTGCTGGTGGGCGGCACCATGCTCTACTACAAGGCGTTGCAGGAAGGCCTGGCCGATATGCCGCCTGCCGATGCCCAGGTGCGCGCCGAACTTGAAGAAGAGGCTGCGCGCCTTGGCTGGCAGGCCCTTCATGATCAGTTGGCGGCGGTAGATCCGGTGTCTGCGGCACGTATTCACCCCAATGACCCCCAGCGGCTCACACGCGCCCTGGAAGTCTGGCGCGTCAGTGGCCAGACCATGACTGAACATCGGCTGAAACAAAGTGCGCAAAGTACTGATGCAGGCGCATCTGGACAGTCACAATTGCCCTATACTGTGGCGAATCTGGCCATCGCTCCGGCAGATCGCCAGGTGCTGCATGAACGAATTGCACAAAGATTCACAATTATGTTGGAACAGGGGTTTGTGGACGAGGTCGTAGCACTGCGTTCAAGAGGTGACCTGCATGCAGGGCTGCCTTCGATACGTGCTGTAGGCTACCGCCAAGTCTGGGATCATCTGGATGGCAAGCTGACGTCAGCCGAAATGCAGGAGCGCGGCATCATCGCCACGCGCCAGTTGGCGAAGCGCCAGTTCACCTGGCTGCGCAGCTGGAGCGATTTGCACTGGTTGGACAGCCTGGACAGCGACAATCTGTCACGCGCCTTGAAATACTTGGGAACGGTCTCCATATTGAGCTGAGTCCTTGCAATTGCCGTCTATCCTTGGGGGTGTGACGGCCATAAGCTATCTATTTTCCGATTTTTTATTATTGATCCTTAAAGGAGTGCGGCACATGTCAAAAGGGCATTCGCTACAAGACCCTTACTTGAATACTTTACGTAAAGAGAAAGTTGGGGTTTCCATCTATCTGGTCAACGGCATCAAGCTGCAAGGTACGATCGAGTCGTTCGACCAATTCGTTATCCTGCTGAAAAACACCGTCAGCCAGATGGTTTACAAGCACGCTATCTCGACAGTCGTTCCAGTTCGTCCAATCCGTCTGCCTAGCGCAGCCGGTGATGAACAGGGTGACGCTGAGCCAGGTAACGCCTGATAGGAGTCTCCTTTGTTCTTTGAGCGCCACGGTGGTGGTGAGCGAGTAATCCTCGTTCACTTGGATGGACAGGACCCTGAGGCGCGCGAAGATCCGCAGGAGTTTCAGGAGTTGGCAAATTCGGCCGGCGCCGAGACCGTTGCGTTTTTTAACGTACCGCGTCATCGGCCAACCGCCAAATACCTGATTGGCAGCGGCAAGGTCGAGGAACTGCGCGACCTGGTTCATGCCGAAGAAGCCGATCTGGTGATCTTCAATCACACCCTCACGCCCAGTCAGGAACGTAACCTCGAACGTGTTTTCGAGTGTCGCGTGATCGACCGTACCGGCCTGATTCTCGACATTTTCGCCCAGCGCGCCCGTACCCATGAAGGCAAGCTCCAGGTCGAACTGGCCCAGCTTGATCACATGAGCACCCGCCTGGTTCGCGGCTGGACTCACCTTGAGCGTCAGGGTGGCGGTATCGGCATGCGTGGCCCGGGTGAAACCCAGTTGGAAACCGACCGGCGTCTGCTGCGGGTTCGCCTGCGCCAGATCAAGGGCCGCCTGGAAAAAGTGCGCAGCCAGCGCGAGCAGTCGCGACGTGGCCGTTCCCGTGCGGATATCCCTACAGTGTCGTTGGTGGGCTACACCAACGCCGGCAAATCCACGCTGTTCAATAACGTGACCAAGTCGGATGTGTACGCGGCCGACCAACTGTTCGCCACCCTCGACCCGACCCTGCGGCGTCTGGACATCGACGACCTGGGGCCGATTGTGCTGGCCGATACCGTGGGTTTCATTCGTCACCTGCCCCACAAGCTCGTCGAGGCATTTCGGTCTACGCTCGAAGAGTCGAGCAATTCCGACCTGCTGTTGCACGTGATCGATGCGGCCGAACCGGATCGCATGTTGCAGATTGAACAGGTCATGGTGGTGCTGGGCGAGATTGGTGCCCAGGACTTGCCGATCCTCGAGGTCTATAACAAACTCGATTTGCTTGAAGGCGTTGAGCCACAGATCCAGCGCGACGAGAACGGCAAGCCCCAGCGGGTCTGGTTATCGGCGCGAGATGGCAGTGGCTTGGAGTTGCTGGAACAAGCCATTGCCGAATTGCTCGGCAGCGATTTGTTCGTCGGCACCTTGCGCTTGCCGCAGCGTTTTGCTCGACTGCGTGCACAGTTTTTCGAGTTGGGCGCTGTACAGAAAGAAGAACACGACGAAGAAGGTGTCAGCTTGCTGGCCGTTCGATTGCCACGCTCGGAACTCAATCGGCTGGTCAGCCGAGAGGGTGTTGTACCGGCAGAGTTTATCGAACAACACACTTTGCAATAAAAGCCTGAGAAAGCGGTTGTGCCGCAGTAGCAGGCATTCTGTAGCATTGGTCGGCGCGCCGTGGGTGCGTCTTTGCTTTATCAGATGGAGAGCGCTATGGCTTGGAATGAGCCGGGTGGCAACTCGAATAATCAGGATCCTTGGGGTGGTAAGCGCCGCAATAACGGCGACCGCAAGGGGCCACCGGATCTCGACGAGGCCTTCCGAAAGCTGCAGGAAAGCCTGAATGGGTTGTTCGGTGGTGGAAAAAAACGTGGTGGTGACGACGGCGGTCGCACAAGCAAGGGCGGTGGCTATGGCCTGCTGGGCCTGGGTCTTGTCGTGCTCGCGGCCGTATGGCTGTACAGCGCGGTCTACGTGGTGGACGAGCAGGAGCAAGCCGTGGTGCTGCGCTTCGGCAAGTACTACGAGACTGTCGGGCCAGGCCTGAACATCTATTTCCCGCCGATCGACAAGAAGTACATGGAGAACGTGACGCGTGAGCGTGCGTACACCAAGCAGGGCCAGATGCTGACCGAAGACGAGAACATCGTCGAAGTGCCGCTGACCGTGCAGTACAAGATCAGCAACCTGCAGGACTTCGTGCTGAACGTTGATCAGCCGGAAATCAGTCTGCAACACGCAACCGAAAGTGCCCTGCGCCACGTGGTGGGTTCCACCGCCATGGACCAGGTGCTGACCGAAGGTCGTGAATTGATGGCCAGCGAAATCAAGGAGCGCCTGCAACGGTTCCTCGATACCTATCGCACTGGTATTACCGTCACTCAGGTGAACGTACAGAGCGCAGCGGCACCGCGTGAAGTGCAGGAAGCCTTTGACGACGTGATCCGTGCCCGTGAAGACGAGCAGCGTTCGCGCAACCAGGCTGAAACCTATGCCAACGGCGTTGTGCCGGAAGCCCGTGGTCAGGCCCAGCGCATCCTTGAAGATGCCAACGGTTACCGCGATGAAGTGGTCTCCCGCGCCAAGGGTGAGGCAGATCGTTTCACCAAGCTGGTCGCCGAGTACCGCAAGGCTCCTGAAGTGACCCGCGAGCGTCTGTACCTGGACACCATGCAGGAAGTCTTCAGCAACACCAGCAAGGTTCTCGTGACCGGCAGCAAAGGTGGGCAGAACAACCTGCTGTACCTGCCGCTGGACAAGATGATCGAAGGTGGTCGTAGCGGCGCTAGTGCACCGTCCACCGGTTCGAATGCCGCTGCCAACGAAGCGAGTGCCCGTGCGGCCGCTGACTTGCTGCAACAGCAAACACGTACCAGGGAGAGTCGTTGATGAGCAATAAATCGCTGACCGCCCTGATTGTGGGCGTCGTCGTGGTCATCGCTGCCTGGAACTGCTTCTACATCGTCGCTCAGACCGAGCGTGCGGTGCTGCTGCAATTCGGTCGCGTGGTCCAGGCGGATGTCCAGCCGGGCCTGCATGTGAAAGTCCCCTACGTCAACCAGGTGCGCAAGTTCGACGCGCGCCTGATGACCCTGGATGCACCGACACAGCGCTTCCTGACCCTGGAAAAGAAAGCCGTGATGGTTGACGCCTACGCCAAGTGGCGCGTCAAGGATGCCGAGCGCTTCTATACCGCGACTTCCGGCCTCAAGCAGATTGCCGACGAGCGTTTGTCCCGTCGTCTGGAATCGGGGCTGCGTGACCAGTTTGGTAAGCGCACCCTGCACGAGGTGGTATCCGGTGAGCGTGATGCGCTGATGGCTGACATCACCCGCTCACTGAACACCATGGCGGAAAAAGAGCTGGGTATTGAAGTGGTTGACGTTCGCGTCAAGGCCATTGACCTGCCCAAGGAAGTAAACCGCAGCGTGTTCGAGCGTATGAGCACCGAGCGTGAGCGTGAAGCGCGTGAGCACCGCGCCAAGGGTAACGAGTTGGCTGAAGGTATCCGTGCCGATGCCGACCGTCAGCGTCGTGTACTGCTGGCAGAAGCCTATCGTGAGTCTGAAGAGGCTCGTGGTGACGGTGATGCTCAAGCCGCGGCGATTTACGCCAAGGCCTATGGCCAGGATCAGGAGTTCTACGCGTTCTACCGTAGCCTGCGTGCCTACCGTGAAAGCTTCGCGAACAAAACCGACGTACTGGTGCTGGACCCAAGCAGCGACTTCTTCCGCTACCTGGAAAAGTCCAAGTAACCAGCCCGTGATTCTGTAAGGCGCACTCCGTCGGGCGGCTAAAATGCCTGGCGGGGTGATCCTTTCAGAAAACGGGTGTATGATGCGGCAGCCGGGAAATTCCCGGCTTTTTTGCGTCTGCATGTTTGATTCGGCAGGCGTGACAGGTTTTTCGAGGAAAGTGCCCGACGAGGCCGTTTGCAGGCCGTTCGTCACGTCGCTCTTGCGCGTGGTTTATGCAAGGGGCGGGTATTTTCTGCTTCACTCAAGGCTCGGCCGAGGGCTGGCCGCCCGGATCAAAGGGGAATGGCGTAATGGCAACGGTAGACCGCTGGCTGCTGCCAGATGGCATCGAAGAAGTACTGCCACCAGAAGCTGCGCGCATTGAAGTAGCGCGTCGCCAGGTGTTGGATCTGTTCCAGAGCTGGGGTTACGAGTTTGTCGTGACTCCCCATATCGAGTACCTGGAATCCCTCCTGACCGGCGCGGGCCAGGACCTGGATCTGCGCACCTTCAAGGTCATCGACCCGCAATCGGGCCGGCAAATGGGGTTCCGTGCCGACATCACGCCGCAAGTGGCGCGCATCGATGCGCACACCCTGCGGCGCGAAGGCCCGAGTCGCCTGTGCTACGCCGGTAGCGTACTGCATGCCCAGCCGCGTGCGTTGTCGTCTTCCCGTAGCCCGATCCAGTTGGGCGCCGAGTTGTACGGCGATGCCAGCCCGAGCAGCGATGTTGAAGTGATCAGCCTGATGCTGGCCATGCTGCAACTGGCGGATGTGCCGGATGTGCACATGGACCTGGGCCATGTCGGTATCTACCGTGGCTTGGCGCGCGCTGCCGGGTTGTCCGGTGAAGTGGAGCAGCAGTTGTTCGATGCCCTGCAGCGCAAGGCGATCGATGAAGTGATCGCTCTCACCGAAGGTGTGCCTGCTGAGCTGGCTGGCATGCTGCGGGCGCTGGTAGACCTGTGCGGCGGCCGTGAAGTGCTGGTGGCTGCGCGTGAGCGCCTGGCGAATGCGCCGGCACCGGTATTGGCAGCACTGGACGATGTGCTGGCAATTGCCGAGCGCCTGTCGGCACGGTTCCCGGAGCTGCCGCTGTATTTTGATCTGGGTGAATTGCGCGGCTACCACTACCACACCGGTGTGGTGTTCGCGGTATTCGTCCCGGGTGTTGGCCAGGCCATCGCCCAAGGTGGTCGCTATGACGATATCGGCGCCGACTTCGGTCGTGCGCGTCCGGCCACTGGTTTTTCCACCGATTTGAAAACCCTGGTGACCCTGGGGCGTGCTGAGGTCGAGCTGCCGTCTGGTGGCATCTGGATGCCCGACAGTACGGACGCAGCGCTCTGGCAGCAGGTTTGCCAGTTACGCCGTGAGGGTCAGCGTGTAGTCCAGGCCTTGCCTGGGCAGCCATTGGCCGCCGCCCGTGAAGCGGACTGCGACCGGCAATTGATTCAGCAGAACGGGCTTTGGCAAGTATCGCCACTGGCTTCTTGAGTTTCCCTGCCGGCCATCGCCGGCACCAAGTTTGCGCGAATGAGGACAAGTGTTATGGGTAAGAATGTCGTAGTCCTGGGCACCCAATGGGGTGATGAGGGCAAAGGCAAGATCGTTGATCTGCTGACCGAACATGCTGCCGCCGTAGTGCGCTACCAAGGTGGTCACAACGCTGGCCACACCCTGGTCATCGATGGCGAAAAAACCGTCTTGCACCTGATCCCGTCGGGTGTCCTGCGCGAAGGCGTGCAGTGCCTGATCGGCAACGGCGTGGTGGTTGCACCTGACGCCCTGCTGCGCGAGATCACCAAGCTGGAAGAAAAAGGCGTACCGGTGCGCGAGCGCCTGCGTATCAGCCCGTCCTGCCCGCTGATCCTGTCCTTCCACGTTGCGCTGGACCAGGCCCGTGAAAAGGCGCGTGGCGAGCTGAAGATCGGCACCACCGGTCGCGGCATCGGCCCGGCCTACGAAGACAAGGTTGCACGTCGTGGCCTGCGTGTGGGCGACTTGCTCAACATGCCGCGCTTTGAAGACAAGCTGCGTGAACTGGTGGATTACCACAACTTCATGCTGGTCGGTTACTACAAAGAGCCAGCCATCGAGTTTGAAAAGACCCTGGCCGAGTGCAAGGAATACGCTGAGCTGCTCAAGCCGCTGATGCTGGACGTGACGGCCGAGCTGCACGACCTGCGTCGCGCTGGCAAGGACATCATGTTCGAAGGTGCCCAGGGTTCGTTGCTGGACATCGACCACGGTACCTACCCGTACGTGACCAGCTCCAACACTACTGCTGGCGGCGTTGCCACCGGCTCGGGCGTTGGCCCGATGTTCCTGGACTACATCCTGGGCATCACCAAGGCTTACACCACCCGTGTAGGTTCCGGTCCGTTCCCGACTGAGCTGTTCGACGACGTTGGCGCACACCTGGCCAAGCAAGGTCACGAATTCGGCGCCACCACTGGCCGTGCTCGTCGTTGCGGCTGGTTCGACGCCGTTATCCTGCGTCGCGCTATCGATGTGAACAGCATCTCGGGCATCTGCCTGACCAAGCTGGACGTACTCGACGGTCTGGAAGCCATCAACATCTGCGTCGGCTACAAAGACGCCCAAGGCAACGATGTTGCCCCGACTGACGCTGACAGCTACGTGGGCCTGCAGCCTGTGTACGAAGAAGTGCCAGGCTGGACCGAATCGACCGTGGGCGCCAAGACCCTGGAAGAACTGCCAGCCAACGCCCGCGCCTACATCAAGCGTGTGGAAGAGCTGATCGGCGCACCGATCGACATTATTTCGACGGGCCCGGACCGCAACGAGACCATCGTTCTGCGTCACCCGTTCGCGTAATAAGCTGTTGATGTAAAAAGCAAAGGGCTCCTTCGGGAGCCCTTTGTCGTTTCTGCCTGGCAAACGGCACGACCCTTGCTGTGTTTCCCTCTTTCGAGGTGCTATCAAATTAGTGGCACCCGTGGTGGAGGGATTTCCAGTGTCTGCCGTTCTCTCGTTGTTACAAAGCCGTCTGTTGCGGCCGGTGTTCGTTACCCTTGGTATCGCTCTTTTGGTGCAAGTGCTGGTGGCCGTCGCGCTGACGCGGAGCACGGTGACGGCGCTGGAAGCCGATTTGGGCAATCGTCTGGGCATAGATAGCCAGAAGTTGTCTGGCGAACTGGCCCAGGCTGGCAAGGAAGTCACGTCCAGCCTGGACAGCCTCTCCGCCAGCACGCGCCAGCGCCTCACAGCCGGGCTTTCCACGCGCTTGCAGGAAGAGCAAAAGCAGTTGCGTGCGACGCTGGAAAAAGACCTGCAGGACTCCGCCAATGACATGGCGCAACTGCTGGCCTCGGTCGCGCCCCGTGCCATGTGGGACAGTGACGTGCCGACCCTTTCTGAGTTTGCCCGCCGGGCCCAGCGCAACCCCAATGTGCTGTTTGTGGTGTATGACGACGCCGCAGGCGAGCACCTGACCCGATACCTGAACCGCGAAAACCCTATCAACCAGGCCCTGCTGGCAAAGGGCGCAGGGGAGCGTGCCCTGGACAAGGTGCTGGACGCGGCCAAGACAGACCCCTCCGTGTATTACGTCGAAGCCTCCATCAGCCCCAACGGCGTGGAAATCGGCAAGGTGCGCATGGGCGTGTCGACCGCGACGGTTGAAGCCGACCTGCAAGCCTTGGATAAGCGCTTTGCCGCGCTGATCGCCAGCGGTGATCAGCTGGTGGGTGACAGCCTCAAGGGAGCCGCTGCTGACAGCGCCAACGCCATGGGCGCCCGGCTGCAATCGGCGCAAGCCACTGCCACGCAAATGACGGCCAACACGGCCGCCGCTGTGCAAGACGCGGCGGGCACCCTGCGCTGGCGTATCGGCATGGGTCTGGCGCTGGTGGGGCTTGGGGTCTTGCTGCTGATCGCTATTGTGCTGGGCCGGCGCGTGGTCAATCGTCTGAAGCTGCTGATTGCCGCGATGGATGACCTGGCGGCCGGCGAAGGCGACCTCACCAAGCGCGTGCAGATCAACAGCAAGGATGAAATCGGTGATATGGCCTCGGCGGTCAATCGCTTTGTGGATAAGTTGCAGCCCATCGTGCGGGAGGCAGGCGACGTGGCCCAGCGTACTGGTGTGGAAATCGGCGCCATGACGTTGCGCAATGCTGGCGCCGATGCGGCGGCGGGCTTGCAGCGTGATGAAGTGGCCGAGAGTTTGCGCGCTTTGTCGCAAATGGCCGATGAGGCCCAGGCCGAAAGCCACGCCATGCAGGCGGCCCTGCAGCAGGTGGTGGATATTCGCCAGGCCACGGATGAAAACTCACGGACCTCGGCCGAAGTTGGCAGCTTGATCGAGGCGTTGGCGGGGCAGGTGCAGGCCGGTTCCCAGGTGATCGAACGGCTGGCGCAGCAAAGCGAACAAATTGAAGTGGTGTTGACCGTGATTCACGGTATCGCCGAGCAAACCAACCTGCTCGCTCTCAACGCGGCCATCGAAGCGGCACGGGCTGGCGAGACTGGGCGCGGCTTTGCGGTGGTGGCCGATGAAGTGCGTGCGCTGGCCAGCAAGACTCAAAGCTCCACTGGCGATATCCAGGCGCATATTGTTGCGTTGCAGCAGGGCGCGCGTGAGGCCGTAGAAACCATTGGCAAGGCGGGGCGCCAGGCCAGTGAGGGCTTACTGGTGCTGCGCGACAGCGTGCGCTTGCAGCAGACGGTGCAGGCTTCTGTGGAGCAGGTGCATGCGGCGATTGGCCTGGCGACGCGCGCAGCCGAGCATCAAGCTCAGGGCGCGCATGCGGTGCGTGGGCGCGTCGAGGTGATTCATGCCCAGGCCGAGCGTGCGGCGCAAGCGGTGGTGGAGACGACGGCCAGTGGCAAGGTGTTGGATGGGTTGGCGGCGCAGTTGAAGGCGAGTTTGGGGCAGTTCAGGGCGTGAGGTCGTCTGGACTGGCCTCATCGCAGGCAAGCCAGCTCCCACATTCAACTGCATTCCAAAGTTGGAACTCGGTCACTGTGGGAGCTGGCTTGCCTGCGATAGCTGTTTCAGCGACTCAGATACATCCGAGTCGTGAGCAGATACACCGGCAACCCCGACACCACTATCAACAACGCCGCATACGGCGCCGCCGCCGCAAATTCCACATTCGAGGTATGTGCCCAGACGGCCGTCGCCAAGGTATTCAACCCGGTCGGGCTGAGCAGCAACGTCGCCGTCAATTCCTTCATCGCATCCAGGAACACCAAGGCAAACGCCGCCCCCAGCGCCGGAAAGATAATTGGCAGCGTCACCCGGCAAAACGCACTGAAGGACGATGCGCCTAACGTGCGCGCAGCCTCTTCCAACTGTGGCGCCGCCTTGTTCAGTGCTGTACGAATCGGCGCCTGTGCCAACGGCAAAAACAGCAGCGCATAAGCAATCAGCAATAACGCCGAGGTCTGGTACAGCGCGGGCACGTAATGCAGGGCGAAATACACCAGGGTCAGCGCAATCACCAGGCCGGGCAGGGCATGCAGTAGATACGGCAAGCGTTCGGCCCAGAGTGCCAACTGTCCTTTGTAGCGCACCACCAGCAGCCCAACCGGCACTGCCAGTACCAGGCACAGTGCGGCGCCGCCCAGGGAGAGCGCCAGGGATGACAGCAGCGCCTCGCTGATCTCGGCCATCGGAAACGCCGCTGACGAACCGACGGCCAACCAATAGCCGAGCATGCCCAGCGGGATGCCGCTGCCGATGATCGCCAATGCCAGGCAATACACCTGGCCCAATGGCGCCCACTTGCCGAGTCGAACCTGCTCGGCGTGCCGCGCCGCGCCCTGGCCGATGCGCACATGCCGGCCTTTGCCGCGTACGCGCAGCTCCAGCCACAGCAGGGTCAGGCACATCACCAGCAGCACTGCCGAGAGCATTGCCGCATTGGCATTGCTGAATTCCAGTTCGAACTGCTGGTAGATCGCGGTGGTGAAGGTCTGCAACCCGATAATCGACAGCGCGCCGAATTCCACCAGCATGTGCAGTGCGATCAATAGTGAGCCGGCCAGCAGCGATGGCCACAGCAGCGGGAGTGTGATGCGAAAGAACACGCCCCAGCGGTTGAGCCCTAGCGTGCGGGCCGATTCTTCCAGGGAGGGGTCTAGATTGCGCAGTGTTGCCGCCACCGGCAAAAATACCAGCGGGTATTTGGACAGGCTCATCACCAGGATCGCGCCACCGAGCCCCTCGAACTGAGCGCTCAGCGACACCCAGGTAAAGCTGCTGACAAACGCCGGCACCGCAAACGGCAGGCACAGGATCACGCCCCAGATGCGCCGTCCTGGCAGGTTGCTGCGTTCCAGTAGCCAGGCCAGGGACAGGCCGATCACGCCGCAGGTCAGGGTCACGCCGACCATCAATGCCAGCGTGTTGCGCAGCAGCCCGAACACATAAGGTCGCCACAGTAGATGCACCGCCTCCGTCCAGCCCGCCTGCCAGGCTTTGAGCCCGACATAGGCGAGCGGCAACAGGCTCAGGCCAACCAGCAATAGCACAGGCAGCAGCAGCCAGATTGACGGGCGTTTGCGACGGGGGGTGAACCCCGTGACGGAAAGCGATGGGTTCATCAGTTCAGGCCAACGTCACGTTCCAGCTCCAGGGCTTCTTCGGCGTTACCCAGGTCTGCGGGGGTGACCTTTGGTGGCTGCAGCTCGCTAAATGGCTTGAGGCCGCGGTTCGATTCCATGCCCTTGCGCAGCGGGTACTCGGCCGACGTGTTGGTGATCACGCGCTGGCCCTCTTCGCTGGCCATGAATGCCAGCAATTGCTGAGCTTCTTTGGGATGCTTGCTGGATTTGAGTGCGGCAGCGGAGGACACGGTGATCAGGCCGCCAGCATCACCATCGGTGAAGTAATGCAGCTGGGAGTCCAGGTTGGTTTTTTCCTTTTTCAGGGCGAACCAGTAGTAGTTGTTTACCAGCACGGTAGCCACTTCGCCGTTTTCCACGGCCTTGAGGGCGACCATATTGTTGCTGTACACCTTGCCGAAGGCGCGCAGGCCGGTCAGCCATTCTTCCGCGGCTTCGCGACCGTGCAGCTTGATGATTGCCACGGCTTGTTCCTGGAACGCGCCGCTGGTGGGCACGAAACCGACCTTGCCTTGCCATTCGGGGCCGGCGAAATCCAGTACCGACTTGGGCAAGTCTTTTTCCGCAATCAATTTGGGGTTGAAGGCTACGACGCGGGTGCGTGCGGTCACGCCCATCCAGTCGCCGTTTTTACCCACGTAATCCTTGGGCAGCACATTGAGGGTGCTGGCATCGATTTTTGCCAACAGGCCTTGCTCGCCGAGTTTGTTCAGGGGCGGTGATTCTTCGGTGTAGATGACGTCGGCAGGGGAGCGCTCACCTTCTTCGACGACTTGGCTGGCCAACTGGTTGCTGCTGCCTTTGCGCACGTTGACGTGGATGCCGGTCTTGGCTTCGAAGGCCTTGGCGAGTTCATCGCCGACTTCTTTGTGTTGGCCGTTGTATAAGGTCAGGGAGACCTTGTCGGCAGAATGGGCGGCGGGCGAGAGCAGGGTCAGGCTGAGTAGGGTGAGGGTCAGGCCGTGCAGAAGGGATGTCTTGAGTCGGTTGTCACGGATCATCATCCGAAGTGTTCCTCGCTTATATGCAACAAATCATTGCAAGGATAAACGATAAATCTTCTCAAGTGCGGATGAGGGGGAAATCACTGGGGAAGTTTTCAAACCCCGGAAACGAAAAAACCCGCTTTCGCGGGTTTGATCTGAATTTGGTGCCCAGGAGAAGACTCGAACTTCCACGACCTTGCGATCACCAGCACCTGAAGCTGGCGTGTCTACCAATTTCACCACCTGGGCAGCATCAACAACGTTGCCGCTGTTGATGGGGCGAACTATACGGCGGGGTTTTTAATCTGTAAACCCCTGATTCGAAAAATATAAATCAATTTTTCCGTTAAAAATCAAAGGCCTGAAACCAAAAAACCCGCTTTCGCGGGTTTGATCTGAAT